>CAYSNK010000178.1:0-2905 GCA_964432375.1 uncultured Oscillospiraceae bacterium
CGTTCGGGAGAAAATCCGCCAATATTTAGTTGCAATCCCCACCTCGGATTGATATAATGATATGATAATGATGTTAAGATATGGTTTGTATGTGCTCATACAAATAAGATTGAGGTGCGTTTTTTGTATTTAAAGTCGCTGGAAATCCAGGGATTCAAGTCCTTCCCGGATAAAACCGTCCTCACCTTTGGCGAGGATATCACCGCCATCGTCGGGCCCAACGGCAGCGGGAAATCGAATATTTCCGATGCCATCCGCTGGGTCATGGGGGAGCAGTCCTCCAAGGCCCTCCGGGGGGGCAGGATGGAGGACGTGATCTTCGGCGGCACCCAGATGAGAAAGCAGACCGGCTATGCCGAGGTCAGCCTGGTGCTGGACAACTCCGAGGGGAATTTCTCCCTGGATGAAACGGAAATTATGATTACCCGCCGGTATTACCGCTCCGGCGAAAGCGAATATTATATCAACCGCCGCTCCTGCCGCCTCCGGGACGTGAACGAACTGTTTATGGACACCGGCCTGGGCCGGGAGGGGTATTCCATCATCGGCCAGGGCCGCATTGATGAGATCTTGTCCGTCAAGAGCCAGGATCGCCGGGAGATTTTTGAGGAGGCCGCCGGTATCTCGAAATTCCGCCACAGGAAAGAGGAATCCCAGCGGCGCCTGGAGCGCACCGAGGAAAATCTGGTGCGCATCAACGACAAGATCGGGGAGCTGGAGCTGCAGGTGGAGCCCCTGCGGGAGCAGGCGGAGAAGGCAAAAAAATATCTGCTCCTCCGGGATGAGCTGCGGGGGCTGGAGATTTCCCTGTGGATGGAGCAGTTGGACCGCATCCGGGCCGGGAACAGCAAGCTGCTGGCCGACTATGCCCAGGCTGTCCGCCAGCGGGATGAAGCCTCCGCCCGGCAGGAGAACCTGTATGCCCGGTCGGAGGAGCTGCTGGAGCAGGCCCGTCAGAAGGATGTCCAGGCGGAGAGCCTGCGGGAGGAGCGAACCCGGCAGGAGGCCCAGCTTGCCCAGCGGGACAGCCGCAGGGCTGTGCTTCAGAGCCAGATCGAAAGCAATTCGGAAAATATCCGCCGGATTCAGGCGGAACTGGGGGAACAGCAGGGGAGAGAGGACTCCATCTCCGGCCAAATCCAACAGGGCCAAAAGCGGCTGGCGGAAATAGAGGGGGAAAAGGCGGGGCTGAACGGACAGCTGGAGGAAAGCCAGCAGCAGGCCGCCGCGCTGGACGCGGAGGTGCAGCGGGTGTCCGGGGAGCTGGATCGCCTCCGGCAGCGGGAGGCCGATGAAACGGCCTCCGTCAGCGACGGGAAAGCGCTGCTGTCCGCCCTGGCCGCCGCCTCCCAGGAGCTGCTGGATCGGGACGCCTCCCTGCGTGCCTCCCTGGGGGAGACCGGCGAGCAGCTGGCCGCCGCCCGGGAGCAGGCGGAGGAGAGCCGAAAGAAGCGGGAGGCCAAGCTGGAGGAGAAAACGGCGGCGGTCAACCGCATCTCCGCCTGGAAGCTGAAGGCGCAAAACCGGCGGCAGCGGGCGGCCCAGATGGGGGAGCAGGTGAGCCGCCTGAAAATGGAGGACAACAACCTGCGCTCCCGGGTGAAGCTGCTGTCCGAGATGGAAAAGGTCTACGAGGGCTATTCCAAAGCGGTAAAGGTGGTCATGGCCGAGGCGAAACGGGGAACGCTGGAACATATTCGCGGCCCGGTGGCCGGGCTGCTCCGGGTGCCGGACGCCTACACCGTGGCCATCGAGATTGCCCTGGGGGGCGCCATGCAGAATCTTGTGGTGGAGAGCGAGGAGGACGGCAAGCGGGCCATCGGCTGGCTGAAGCGCCGGGACGCCGGGCGGGCCACCTTCCTGCCCCTGTCGGTAATCCGGGGAACCCCCCTCCAGGAGCGGGGAGTGGAGCGGGAACCCGGCTTTGTGGGCATTGCCAGCCGGCTCATCAGCTATGAAAGCGACTATCAGAACCTGTTCGACAACCTGCTGGGCAGGGTGGTGGTGGCGGAGGATATGGATTCCGCCATCGCGATTGCCAACCATTACCGTCACCGCTTCCGCATCGTGACCCTGGACGGCCAGGTGCTGAATGTAGGCGGCTCCATGACCGGCGGCTCGGTCAGCCGCAGCGCCGGGATTCTCTCCCGGGCCAATGAGCTGAAGCGCCTGAAAATCCAGGGCGAGCAGCTGCAGGCGGATCTGGCCCAGGCCCAGGAACAGTATGCCCAGGCCCAGCGGGAAGCGGAAAAAATGGAGTATCAGATCGAGGCTGCGGGGGGCGAGCTCCGCCGGGTGGAGGACGAAATTCTCCGCCTGGACAGCGAAGGGGAGCATTACCGAGTCCTGATTGCCGACCTGGAAGCCCGCATCCAGGCGACGAAAAAGGAACTGAGCCTGCTGGACAGCCGTTCCGGCCGGAACGATGAGGAGATCGACAGGGCGCGGGAGAAAATCAAGCAGCTTGAGGCTGCCGTCGCCGCCACCCACGCGGAGGGGGAGCGGTTCAGCGCCGACCATGCCCAACTGGGCAAGCGGGCGGAGCTCCTCGGCGGCGAGATCGCCCGGCTGAAGCTGGAGCTTGCCGCCCTGGACGCCGAGGCAGAGGCCACCGGCAGAACCCTGGAGCAGCTGGAACAGCTTCAGTTGGATCTGTCCGGAGATCGGGCCACCCGCCTGAACACCGTGGAGGAACTGAAAAGCCGGAACAGCCGGTTGACCCAGGAGCTTAGCCGGGAGGAGCTTGCCCTCCGGGAGAACCGGCGCCGGAAGGAGGAGCTGGAGGAACAGCTCCAAACGGTCAACCAGGAGAAGCTGGCGCTGGAGGCGGAGCGGAGCAGGATCGACCGGGAGAGCCGGGCCAAGAACAATGAGCTGCTGGCTATGGAGCGGGAGGTCTCTGCTC
>CAYSNK010000179.1:0-2885 GCA_964432375.1 uncultured Oscillospiraceae bacterium
TGGGAAGAACGCACATGAAAGTGCGCTCCCGACTTTCAGGTCAGGGGGTTACTCGGAGGAAACCCTGCGCCTATTTGTCATAGCTGCGCTTATAGGGGTGGCGCATGGCCTCCTCGTCCGGCTCCCGGAAGCCGTGCCACATCTCGCCCAGGGCGTCGATGGGCAGGCCCTTGCGCTTCATGTCCTCCCAGCCCCACCGGTACACCTGATCCAGCAGGGGCACCAGGCTCTTTCCCGCCGGGGTCAGCCGGTATTCCACCTGGGGCGGGGTGACGGGGATCACGGTGCGGTAGACCAGCCCGTCCTCCTCCAACTGGCGCAGGTTCTGGCTCAGCACCTTTTGCGTGATGGGAAGCTGCTTGGTAAAGCGGGCAAAATGGGTCAGCCCGCCCTGGTCAAAGTCCATGGCACGGAGGATAAAGGGCTTCCAGCGGCAGAACACCACCCGCATCATGTGGTTATAGGGGTCCTGCTGGATGTCGAAGATTCGCTCCTCCCCGCCCGCTCCCTCCGGCGGCACACGCTCCGTCAGGCACGGTCCCCTTTCCTTATCGTCGCTCATTCCGAATCCGCTCCTTTCTCAATTTCTTTCGCGTGATAGGTCGAGAAACTCTGATTCCCCAAATTGTATCACAGCGGCGGGGCCGGGAGGACAGAATAGTCCATTTTTTGGGGAGTATCAGTTTCCCCGGGGGAAATAATCTCCCGTTATGATTGCAAGAACCCGCCGCAAATGCTATGATAGAGGAAAGAATGGGGGCGATTTGCATGAGGATTCTTGTAGTAGAAGATGCCCGGGATATGAACCGGCTGATTGTAAAGACCCTGAAAAAGGCGGGGTACAGCGTGGACGGCTGCTTTGACGGACAGGAGGCCCTGCTCCACCTGCTGGGGGCGGAGTACGACGGGATTCTGCTGGACGTGATGATGCCCAAGTTGGACGGCTATGAGCTGCTGCGGCAGCTTCGGGAAAAGGGAGTGGACACCCCGGTGCTCTTCCTCACCGCCCGGGACGCGGTGGCCGACCGGGTTAAGGGGCTGGATCTGGGGGCGGACGACTATCTGGTCAAGCCCTTTGACTTTGACGAGCTGCTGGCCCGGATTCGGGCCATGACCCGGAAGCGGGCGGGCAGCCGCAGCAACCAATTCACCCTGGCGGATCTGACGGTGGACACCCGGCAGCGCACCGTCACCCGGGGCGGCAGGGAGATCTCCCTGCTCCCCAAGGAGTTCACCATTCTGGAGTATATGATCCGCAATCAGGGGGCGGTGCTCTCCCGGGAGCAACTGGAAAATCAGATCTGGAATTACGAATACTCCGGCAGCTCCAACAACGTAGACGGCTACATGAGCCGCCTGCGGAAGAAGATTGACGGCGGCTTTGCAGTCAAGCTCCTCCACACCATCCGGGGGGTGGGCTGGGTGCTGCGGGCCGGGGAAACGGAGGGGACGCCATGAAGCGAACTTCCGTCAAAGCCCGGATCACCGTCTGGCTCACCCTGCTGATGACCCTGCTGGCCGGGCTGCTCCTGACCTTTATGCTGGCCATCAGCAGCGCGGTGGCCTCCCAGACCGCCACGGCCCAGCTGACCCAGACCCTGCGGAGCAACCTGGGGCAGGTGGGCATGGCCGGGGACAAGCTGGATCTGGGGGAGGGCTTCAGCTTCTATCAGAACGGCGTTTCCACCCTGATTTACAGCCAGGGGGAGGCCCTGATTGCCGGACAGCTTCCGGTGTCCTTCCCCGCCTCGGTGCCCTTTCAGAGCGGGCAGATCCGCACCGTTTCCGCCGGGGGGACGGCCTACCTGGTGCTGGATCTGTGGCTGCCTGCGGGCTGGGAATCCGGGGTATGGGTTCGGGGCCTGATGGAGGCGCCGGAAAACCGGCAGGTTCTTGAAAACCTGCTGCGGGTGGCCCTGGTTGCCCTGCCCGTCTTTATCATCCTGGCGGCTCTGGGCAGCTATTGGATCGCCAGGCGGGCGTTCCGCCCGCTGGACAGCATCACCGCCACGGCGGAGGCCATCAACGAGGCCCGGGATCTGTCCCGGCGCATCGCCCTCCCCCCGGGGCGGGACGAATTTTCCCGCCTGGCCGCCACCTTTGACCGGCTTTTTGAGCGGCTGGAGCGCTCCTTTGAGGCGGAAAAGCAGTTCACCGCCGACGCCTCCCACGAGCTGCGCACCCCGGTGTCTATCATCAAGGGGGCCTGCGAATACGCGGAGAAGTATGACGAAACCCCGGAGGAACGGCAGGAAACCATCGCCATGATCCACCGGCAGGCCGTGAAAATGTCCGCCCTGATCTCCCAACTGCTGAGCATGACCCGGCTGGAGCAGGGCACCGAGCTGGCCCGGCCGGAACAGGTGGAGCTGGGGGAGATGGTCTCCTCCCTGTGCAGGGAGCAGGGCTATGACCCCCGGCAGGTCAGGCCGGAGATCGAGCCGGGGCTCACCGCCCGGGCCGACCCGATCCTCCTCTCCCGGCTGATCCGGAATCTGGTGGACAACGCCCTGAAATACGGAAAGCCGGGGGGCCATGTGTGGATTTCCGCCGTCCGGCAGGGGGAGGAGATCCAGATCTCCGTGAGAGACGACGGCATCGGGATTCCCCTCGACCAGCAGGAGAAAATCTGGCAGCGGTTCTACCAGGTGGACCCCTCCCGCAGCGGGGAGGGGGGCGCGGGCCTGGGCCTTGCCATGGTGCGGCAGATCGCCCTGGCCCACGGGGGGCACATGACCCTGGAAAGCGCACCCGGGGCAGGGAGCTGCTTTACGCTCCACCTGCCCGGCGCCGGGGAAAAATTTCCCGCCCTTTGAAAAATTTTATGGAAATTTCATGTAGATTTCATGTCAGCCGGGTATGCTATCCACAGAAGCAAAGGGAAG
>CAYSNK010000180.1:0-2885 GCA_964432375.1 uncultured Oscillospiraceae bacterium
GGAGTATATGGAGCGCTATTTCGCCAAGTATTCCGGCGTCCGGGCCTATATGAAGAGCGTGGTGGAGCAGGCCAAAAAGGAGGGCTATGTGTCCACCGTCATGGGCCGCCGCCGTCCCCTGCCGGAGATCAACTCCTCCAACTTCAATCAACGCTCCTTCGGAGAGCGTGTGGCTCTGAACGCTCCCATCCAGGGCACCGCCGCTGATATCATTAAGCTGGCCATGATCCGGGTACAGCACCGCCTGAAGGCGGAGGGTCTCACCGGCCGGCTGGTGCTTCAGGTCCACGACGAGCTGATCGTGGAATGCCCGGAGGCCGAAGGAGCGCGGATCCAGAAGCTGCTGAAAGAGGAGATGGAGCATGTGGTCAGCCTGTCCATTCCGCTGGTCGCGGACGCGCAGATCGGCAAGTGCTGGGCGGATGCCCATTAAGGGCCGCACCAGTCCACCAAATCACAATTCAAACGTCAACCAGGAGGATTTTATATGGCAGAATTTCGCCGGGAAACTGTAACCTTTCCCCACACCCAAGAGCCAATTCCCTATCGTCTGGTGCCGGTAGACGGCACCATGGTGGGGCGCATCGTGTCCCTGGATCGTCTCAACCACGCCCCGGACCCCATCTCCGACGTGGAGCTTCGCGCTCAGCTGGAAAACCTGGGGGCCAGCTACATCGCCGCTGTCTCGGATGCAGGAGAACTGCTGGGCTATGCCGGCCTGCAGGTGGTCATGGACGAGGGCTATCTGGTCAATCTGACTGTAAAGGAGCGCTACCGCCGTCAGGGCCTGGGTACCGAGCTGGTCAACGTCTTTCTCCGCTTTGGCCAGGTACATCTTTCCTTCCTGACCCTGACCTGCCGGGCCTCCCAGACCGGGAGCCAGGCCTTCTTCCGCAAGCTGGGCTTTGAGGCCGTGGGCCAGCGCAGCGACTACTTTGACGAGCCTGCCGAGGACGGCGTGCTGATGACCATGAAATTCGGAAAGGGATGAGCAAATGATACTTCTCGCTGTGGAATCCTCCTGCGATGAAACCGCCGTGGCCGTGGTGGAGGACGGCCGCACAGTCCGCTCCGACGCCATTGCCTCCCAGATCGAAATGCACACCATTTACGGCGGCGTGGTGCCGGAAATCGCCTCCCGGAAGCACGTGGAGACCATCTCCGCCCTGGCGAATCAGGCCCTGAAGGACGCGGAAATTACCCGTCAGGATATTGACGCTGTGGCGGTGACCTACGGCCCAGGCCTGATCGGCGCCGTGCTGGTGGGGGTAAACTTCGCCAAGAGCGTGGCCTATGGCCTGGGTGTTCCCCTGATCCCGGTTCATCATGTCCGGGGCCATATCGCCGCCAATTACATCACCCATCCCACCCTAAAGCCTCCCTTCTGCTGTCTCTGTGTCTCCGGCGGAAATTCCCTGATTGTGGACGTGAAGAGCTACACTGAGATGGAGCTGCTGGGCGCTTCCCGGGACGACGCAGCAGGAGAATGCTTTGACAAGGTGGCCCGGGTGCTGGGCATCGGCTACCCTGGCGGCGGGCCTATGGACCGCCTGGCCCAGGGCGGAGACGACCGAAAATATCCCATGCCCCACTCCAAAGTGGATGACGCCCCCCTGGATATGTCCTTTTCCGGCCTGAAAACCGCCGCGCTGAACCTGATCCACAACACCCAACAGAAGGGCGAGGCGCTGGATCTCCCCTCCTTTGCCGCCTCCTTCGGCAAGGCGGTCAGCGACACCCTGGTCTCCCGCACCATGCTGGCCGCTGAGGGGCTGGGCTACGGCAAGGTGGCTGCGGCCGGCGGCGTGGCCGCCAACTCCCGCATCCGGGCCGACCTGACCAGGGAATGTGCCAGGCGGGGCTATGAGCTCTATATGCCGGAGCGGAAGCTCTGCGGCGACAACGGCGCCATGATCGGCTGCCAGGGCTATTACGAGTACCTGGGCGGACGGCGGGCGGGCTGGAACCTGAACGGCTACGCCAATATGGACATCGGCGCCCCCAAATGATCCTCCGGCGCCCGGCCAGACAGACCGGACGCCGGTTTTTTCCCCATTTGGCGTCCGCAGGGAAGCTCCGAACGATTCCCGGCGGACAAATTCAGCATGATGGGGTTTTGCGCCCCGAAAATTCCCGTGATTCTCCCGTTTTTCTTCTTTTTTCGGATTATGTCAACTGCTCCCGACACCGTTCCCCCGGGCAGACTTTTCCACCGGAAGCCGGGTTTTCTCGGGTTTTCCCCCGGGTTTTGTGTGGAAAAGCCGGTGGAAAAAGTGGAAAACTCTCTGTTATCGCCGTTGCCTGCCCCGCTTTATGTCAACTGGCGGCGCAGTCGGGATTTTTTCCAATCCGCCATTTTTCCCGGAATTACCCCGGTTTTTTCAACTTTTTTCGCTGTTTCCCTTTCCCTCGCCAAATTGCGCCCGCTTTTACCGGTGAAAGAATCCCCTTGAAAAGTTGCCATTATACGCCGCGTATAATTTCATTTTTGGGATTGACGGGAGTTGCTTTTTATGGTATAGTTTACGGGTGCTGGGATTACACTTGCTTCTGTGGCTCAATGGCAGAGCATCTCACTCGTAATGAGAAGGTTGTCAGTTCGATTCTGACCAGAAGCTCCAAAAAACTCTGCCGATTTCGTAGGATTTCGGCGGAGTTTTTGTCTTTTTGTTATGCTTTCTTGGATTTGTGATTTTCACCAAGCAGTTTCCTTTGGGCGAAACCCAGACAGCTGGTACCCCCATGGTGGCGGTCAGGCATGAATACGCTCCTTATGGCGCTGTAAAGAGCCACGCCGGGCATAAATGGCTCCGTGCTGTATCAGCATAACGTGCTGCTGTATTGTGGATATTATTATGACGCGGATCAGGCGGAGTATGCGGAGC
>CAYSNK010000181.1:0-2867 GCA_964432375.1 uncultured Oscillospiraceae bacterium
ATTTTCTGTCAATTACAGGCGGGAAACCAGCCTGCCGCGCAGCTCCTCGTAGCCGGGCTTGCCCAGCAGGGCAAACATATTCTTCTTATACGCCTCAACGCCGGGCTGGTTAAACGGGTTTACCCCCAGGACATAGCCGGAAATGCCGCAGGCCAGTTCGAAGAAGTAAATGAGCTGGCCGACGGTGGTCTCGCTGATCTCCTCCACGTCCACCAGGATGTTGGGCACGCCCCCGTCCACATGGGCCAGCCGGGTGCCCCGGAGCGCCTGCTCCGCCACGAAGGACAGGGGCTTGCCGGCCAGGAAATTCAGGCCGTCCACATTGTCCTTGTCCGAGCCGATGGTGATGGAGCCATGGGGCTTGTCAAAGCGCACCACTGTCTCAAACATGATGCGCTCCCCCTCCTGGATATACTGCCCCATGGAGTGCAGGTCGGCGGTAAACTCCACGCTGGCGGGGAACAGGCCCTTGCCGTCCTTGCCCTCGCTCTCGCCATAAAGCTGTTTCCACCACTCGCTCATAAAGCGGAAAGCGGGCTCATAGCAGCACAGCAGCTCCACCTTTCTGCCTTTTTCATACAGGGCGTTGCGGGCGGCCACATACTGCCAGACCGGATTGCCCATGGAGCGGTCGGCGGCAAACGCCTCCATCGCGGAGGCGGCCCCCGCCATGAGCTGGTCGATCTCAATGCCGGAGACGGCGATGGGCAGCAGGCCCACGGCGGTCAGGACGGAATAGCGGCCGCCCACGTCATCGGGCACCACGAACGTCTCGTACCCCTCCGCGTCGGCCAGGGATTTCAGCGCGCCCTTTGCCTTGTCGGTGGTGGCATAGATGCGCTTTGCCGCCTCCTCCTTGCCATACTTTTCCTCCAGCTTGGCGCGGAACAGGCGGAACGCCACAGCCGGCTCGGTGGTGGTGCCGGACTTGGAGATCACATTGATGGAAAAGTCCCGGTCGCCTACCAGCTCCATGACCTCCAGCACCGTGTCGGTGGACAGGGTGTTGCCGGCGAAGAAGATGTCGGGCGTGTCTTTCTTTTTCAGGTTGTAGTTGGGGGATCTCAGCAAATCCACCACAGCCCTGGCCCCCAGGTAGGAGCCTCCAATGCCGATCACCACCAGGGCCTGGGAATCAGACTGGATCTTCTTCGCGGCAGCCTTGATGCGGGCGAACTCCTCCTTGTCATAGTCCCGGGGCAGGTTCACCCAGCCGATAAAGTCATTGCCGGCGCCGGTGCCGCCGGACAGCGTCTCATGGGCCTTGGCCACCCGGGGCTCCATCGCGGCCAGGTCTTGGGCAGACACGAACTGGGAAATTGCAGACAGGTCAACATTCAGCATAATTGTCTTACCTCCATTATATATCCTTTTCATTTCGGAATTTCTCCCGATCCTTCCCTTGCGTTGTGCCATGTTTTGCGGTTCCCGGCAGGGCCGGGCGCAAAACAGGATAAAATCAGAGTACAAAAACCGCTCTGCGATTATTGTACCATAATTTCTGAGAAAAGAAAGGGGTTTCCGATGATTCGGCGGGAGAATTGACCGGATTTTCTGTTTCTGCCCCGTTCCCGTTGGATAAGACTATGACTTGACCATCCGCATTTTCTCCCAGAGTCTGCCGAACATGGTGGAGAAGGTCAGCTTCGCCACCGGTTCCCGGGCGGTCAGCGTCAGCCGCTGATACTCCTCCTCCCCCACAAAGACCACCAGGGTCCCCACCGGGTCCCCCGCCTCCACCGGGGCGGCCACCTCCGGCTCCATCTCCAGGGAGGTGGACACCGTCCCCGCCTGGGACTTGGGCAGAAGCAGCCTGGGGTTCCCCTCCAGCACGGACTGAACGCTGTCCGTTTCGCCGCCCCGCACCGTCACCGGCGGCAGGGCCTGATCCGGCGTGATTTCCACCAGGGCGTAATTGGCGAAGCCGTAGTCCAGCAGTTGGGAGGCGGTGGCAAAGCGCAGGGCTGAGGTAGACGCCCCCATGACGGCGGCGATCAGGCCCATGCCATCCCGCTGGGCCGTGGCGGAGAGGCAGTACCCGGCGGCCTCCGTATAGCCGGTTTTCAGGCCGGTGATGCCGGAATAGGTTTTTATCAGCTTATTGGTGTTGGCCAGGGTAAACGCCCCGTCCCGCACGGAGTCCATCCAGATGGTGGTGTAATTCTGGATTCGGCTGTGCTTCATCAGTTCCCGGCTCATCAGGGCGATGTCATAGGCGCTGGTCAGATGCCCCTCCGCCGGAAGCCCGTTGCAGTTGACGAAGCGGGTGTCCTCCATCCCCAGGGACTCCGCCCTCTGATTCATGGCCTCCACGAAGGCGGTCTCGCTGCCGCAGACAAGCTCCGCCAGGGCCACTGCCGCGTCATTGGCAGACACCACCGCCACGGATTTCAGCAGGTCGTCCACGGACATGACCTCCCCCGGCTCCAGGTAAATCTGGGAGCCGCCCATGCTGGCGGCATATTCTGAGACGGTCACCTCATCCTCCGGGGCGATCCTGCCGCTGTCCAGGGCCTCCACCACCAGCAGCATGGTCATCACCTTGGTCACGGAGGCAGGCTCCAGCTTCGCATGGATATTTTCCCCCGCCAGGACTTCTCCCGTCTCCTGCTCCATCAGCACATAGGCCCTTGCGTCTGTCTCCACCACTGCCGGGGCTTCCTCCGCCCGGGCAGGCAGAATACACAGCGCCAGCAGGAGCGCCGCTGCCGCCGCGCCTGTGCGTTTCTTCCTCATTGCGATCCCTCCCCCATTTTCAATCGGCAAGCACCGGCAAAGAACCGTCGGCCCCAGCCGATTGATTCGAGCCTCATCTGATTCCAGTTTATGGGCAAAGGACAAATTTATGCGGGGAAAACGGGCGGCGC
>CAYSNK010000182.1:0-2848 GCA_964432375.1 uncultured Oscillospiraceae bacterium
TGGGCGAGATCATCATCTGGTCCCCGGCCAAGAGCACTTACAGCTATTACAACAACCCCGAGATGGAGGAGGAAAAATTCTACAAGGGATGGATGTACACCGGCGACCTGGGACATTGGGGGGAGAACCTGTATATCACCGTCACCGGCCGGAAGGACGACATGATCGTCTGCTCCGCGGAAAATATCTACCCCGCCCAGATCGAGGAGGCGCTGAACGGCTGCGAGCTGGTGGCGGATTCCCTGGTGACCTCTGTCCCGGACAAGCTGCGGGGACAGGCTGTGGTGGCCTATGTGGTGCCCCGGGATTCATCGGTATCTGTGGATGACGTGATCAAGTTCTGCAAGAGCAGCCCCATGATCTCCTCCTACAAGCGCCCCCGCTATTACCGCCTGGTGGATTCCCTGCCCCAAACCGTCACCGGCAAGAAGAAGCACTTTGTGATGAAGGAGCAGGCCGTCAGGGATCTGGCGGAGGGACGGTTCAAGCGGGGCTGAGGGAAAGAAACTGTATTTGAATCCCGCAAGGAAAGCCCGGATGGATGCCGCCTTGTGCCCTTCGCTCCCCTTACGGTTCAATGTGTTGCTTGATAATGTCCAGGAACAGCTTGGCCGCCGGGTTCAGCAGCGACTTTTTCCAGGCCACCGCATAGGAGATATCCAGATCCAGGGGGATCAGATCCAGGGAGGAGCGCATCACCTCCCTGGGCTGGGAGGACGGGAGGATGGTGACGCCCAGTCCGGCGCTGACGCTGAGGAGCACCGCCCGCACGCTGTCGGATTCGTTGACGATATTCGGGGCAAACCGCCTGGAGCGGAAAAAGTCCATGATCTGCATATAGAGGATGGGGCTCTCGTTCTCGGACACCAGGATAAACCGCTCCCGCTTCAGTTGGTTCAGATCCGCGTCCCCGGCGGCCAGAGGATGCCCCTTGGGAAGCACCAGGCAGAGCCGGTCGGTATAGGTGGGGAGGGCGTCAAATTCCTCGCTGCCGGGCAGCATATCCGCGTAGAGGAAATGGAAGTCAAAGGGGTCCTGGCCCTCGTCCAGCAGGGCGTCGCCGCCGGACACATAGTTAATATCCACCACGATATCCGGATAAGCCCTGCCGAAGTCCCGCAGACAGCCCGCCAGAAACTGGTCGGAGGTGGCAATGGTGGCGACAGACAGGCGGCCCTTCGCGCCCTCGTGGAGCTGCTTCACCGCGAAGGCCCCCTTTTTGGCGGCCTCCATCATCTCAATGGCAAAGGGGAGAAAGGTGCGGCCCTCCTCCGTCAGCTGCACATCCCGCTTGGTTCGATAAAACAGCTTCACGTTGAGCTGGTTCTCCAGGTCGTTGATCTGACGGCTGACGGTGGACTGAGGGACGCCGTTCTGCTTCGCGGCATTGGTGAAATTCAGCGTCTGCGTGACCGCGAGAAAGCTCCTGATCTGATTTAGATCCATTTGGCACCTCCGTTGACAAGCCCGATCCATCTTGCTATAATGAACGAAAAGAACAGCAAGCCGGAATAATCCGATTTGCATTTGTTTTGGCTTGATTTATCCGTTTTTGCTATTATACAACCGGAGAGCGCATTTGTAAAGAGGGGAGTGGGAGATCGGATGCGGGAGAGGATCGTTGTGACCGGCATGGGCGCGGTTACGCCCATCGGCACAGGGACAGAGGAATACTGGAACCGGCTGATTGACGGCGCCTGCGGCATTGGCCCCATCACCCGCTTTGACGCCGGGAACCTGGCGGTGCGAATTGCCGCCGAGGTGACGGATTTCCGCCCCGAGGACTACCTCCCCGAAAAGCTGATCCGCCAGACAGACGCCTTTACCCAGTACGCGTTTGCGGCGGCGGAGGAGGCTCTGGGCGGCGCGCTTCCGGCGGAGCCGGAGCGGGTGGGCATCGTGATGGGAACCGCTATGGCGGGGGTCGCCACCACCGCCAGCACCCAGGAGGCCCTGACCAGGGCGGTCCACAAGAACGTGGGCCCCCGGTTTGTGCCCCGGATTCTCGGCAATATCGCCGCAGCCCAGATCGCCATCGCCCATGGGATCTGCGGCCCCAGCCTGACCCTCTCGACAGCCTGCGCCTCCGGCAGCGATGCCGTCACCACCGGCGCCACGCTCCTTTTGTCCAACGCCGCCGATGCGGTTCTGGTGGTGGGGGCGGAGTCCATCCTCTGCCCTCTGGTGATCTACTCTCTGGCCAACGCCCAGGCCCTGTCCCGGTATAACCGGGACCCTGCCCGCGCCTGCCGCCCCTTTGACGTCAGCCGAAACGGGTTTGTCATTGGGGAGGGCGGCGGCGCCCTGATCCTGGAAACCCGGCGCCACGCCTTGGCCAGAGGCGCCGAGATCCACGGGGAGCTGGCGGGGTGGGCCAACAACAACGACGCCTACCATGTGACCAGCCCCGACCCCTCCGGGAAAATGGCCGCCGCCTGTATGCGCGGGGCCCTTGCCATGGCGGGGCTTTCTCCGGCGGAAATCGGGTACATCAATGCCCACGGAACCGCCACAAAGGACGGGGATCAGGCGGAGGCAATCGCCATCCGGAGGGTGTTCGGCTCCAGCCGGCCTGCCATCAGCTCCACCAAGGGCGCCACCGGGCACATGATGGGCGCGGGGGGCATCACCGAGGCCATCGCCTGCATCAAGGCTATCCGGACCGGGCTCCTTCCCCCCACCCTGAACCTGGAGGAGCCGGAATATGATTTAAACTATGTGAGGGGCTCCTGCCGCCGCCAGGCGGTCACCGCCGCCATGACCAATGCCTTTGGCTTCGGCGGCCAGAACTCCACCCTGATTTTCCGGGCGGCGGAAGCGCCGTAATTTGCAAAATCCAGGCGGCAGA
>CAYSNK010000183.1:0-2839 GCA_964432375.1 uncultured Oscillospiraceae bacterium
GCGGGGCGCGGCTTACGCCGCGCCCCGGCGTTTAGCGCTCATTACAGCCCCCGGCTCCACTCTCCCCGGGTTCTCACGGTTCCGCTCAGCGCGCCGTCCACCAGGGCGCAAAGCTGCTCCCGCTGGTCGGGCAGAGTGCCCTTCAGGGGCAGATAATTGGAGGCGTGGTCGCTGGTAAAGTGCAGCGGGCCGGTGCTGATGTGCTCGATAAAGAGCCGGGTCTCCTCCAGCACCTCCCGCTGGGTCAGCATCCGGAAGCGGCCCGCCCGGACATCCTCCCCCATCGGGGTTCCCTCCGCGCACATATAGGTCATGGCGGAGCAATGCCGGGGCCCCATGCGGTTGATCAGATCCGCCGTGGCCAGGGCGTGCTCCCGGGAGGGATCGCCAGGGCCTGCCAGTCCCATGATAATGATGGCCCACAGGTCGATCCCCGCCTCCTTCAGCCGGAGCCCGGCCTCCAGCATCTCCTGGGCGGTGACGCCCTTTTTCACCTTTTTCAGCAGGGCATCGCTGCCGGTTTCCACGCCAAGATAGGCCCGGTACAGTCCGGCCTCCCGCAGCTCCCGCAGCTGATCCGGGGTTTTCGTCATGGTAGAGCGGGGGCCCGCGTAAGTATTCACCCGCTCCAGATAGGGGAATTTTTTGTAAAGGGTCTCCAAAATGGTCAGCAGTTCCTCCTGCTTCATGACGATGGCGTCCCCATCGCAGAGGAACGCCCGCCGAATCCGGGTGGGGCAGGCGGAGCGGTAGTAAAACTCTGCCATGTCAATATCCTCCAGGATGTCCTCCAGGGGGCGGACGCGGAACCGCTTGTCCTTATACATCCCGCAGAAGGTGCAGGTGTTGTTGGAGCAGCCGATGGTGCATTGGAGCAGATAACTCCGCCACTCTCCCGGGGGGCGGTAAATATTCCCCTCATACCGGCCGGGTTCCGGCACAGAATAGGCACACATATCAATCAAGTCCTCCTTAACTGACCAGTTCCGCAATCACGCTGCAGAAGATTTCCATCTCCTCCGCCGTTCCGATGGAAACCCGGAGGTAATTGTCGATTCTGGGCTGATCGAAATAGCGCACCAGGATGCCTCGCTCCCGCAGCTCATCCTTCAGCCGGCTGGCCGGCGCCTTGGGATGGCTGATAAAAAGGAAGTTGGAGCAGCTGGGATGCACCAGAAATCCCAGTTCCCGCAGGCAGTCCGCCGTCCTGTCCCGGGTGGCGATGACCCGGTTCCGGGCGGCCTCAAAGTAATCCCCATCCTCCAGGGCGGCGGTTGCAGCGGCGATAGCCAGCCGGTCCAGGGTATAGGAGTTGAAGGAATTTTTCACCGCGTTCAGCCCCCCAATCAGATCGGGATTACCAAAGGCCATGCCCACCCGCATCCCCGCCAGGGAACGGGACTTGCTCATGGTCTGAACCACCAGCACATTGGAAGCGCTGCGGATCAGCCCCAGGGCGGACTGGCCGCCAAAGTCGATATACGCCTCGTCCACAAGGATAACCGCGTTGGGATTCCCGGCCACGATCCGCCGGATGTCCTCCAGGGGCAGTTGAATCCCGGTGGGGGCGTTGGGGTTGCAGATCACCACTCCGGCGTAATTGCCGCCGCAGTATTTCTCCACCGGCAAAGTGAAATCCCCGTTCAGGGGAATCCGGTCGTATCGGATGCCGAACAGATCCGCGTAAACCGGATAAAAGGAATAGGTAATATCCGGGAACGCAATCGTGGCCCCCTGGTCAAAGAAAGCGGCAAAGGCCATGGCCAGCACCTCGTCAGAGCCGTTGCCCACAAAGACCTCCTCCGGCTCCAGGCCGTAATGCTCCGCCAGGGCCCGGCGCAGCCCGGTACATTCCGGGTCCGGATAGAGCCGAAGGCTGTCCCCCGCCTCCGCTCGGATGGCCTCCGTCACTCTGGGGGAAGGGCCGTATGGATTTTCATTGGTGTTCAGCTTGATGAATTTGCGCCCCTTGGGTTGTTCGCCGGGGACATAGGGGACAATACCGGCAATGCGGCGGCTCCAAAACTCTTTCATGTATGATTTGCTCCTCCCGATCCGGTCAGGCTTCCTGCTGCCGGAGGATTTTTTTGACGCTTTTTTCAATTTTGCTTCTGGGGATCATCAGCTCGTGCTGACAGCCCTGGCAGCGCAGGCGAAAATCCATGCCAACCCGGAGCACCTGCCACCGCCTGCTGCCGCAGGGGTGGGTCTTTTTCAGCTCCAAAACATCGCCAACCCGTATATCCATATCCGAAGCCTCCGTTCTTTCTCACGCCAATACGTTATCACGCAAAGACCTTTTTGTCAATGCCGGAACGGGCTGAACAGCCGGCCCGGAGGCGCGAAACGCGCCCCCGGGCTGATTCAGCTCAGATATCCTCTCAATTCCGTGGACAGATTTTCCTCCAGATGGATCAGCTCCTTGGCAATGTCCTTGGACTGCTCGTCCGCCGCGGCATACTGATTCAGGTACTTATTCAGCGTCTTTACCCCCATGTTGCAGCCGTCTGTCACCAGGTTCGCCACAGTTCCGTCCCCCGGTTCCATAGCCAGCATCACATTGGTCTTCATCCAGCCCATGCCCTTGGCCATGGGGCTTGGCTCCTTGCCGCTGTCCTGATAGCGGTTCAAAAGCTCCCGGGTCCGATCCCCCAGCTGGCTGTGATCCTTCCGGCTCTTTTCCAGCAGCCGCTTCAGAGAGGCGCTCTCCACGCTGGGCAGCGCCTCCTCAATCGTGGAAACACCCATCTTGATCCCCGCGTTGCATTCCCGCAGCAGCTTGATGGTATCTGATTCGACCATCAAAAATCACCCCTTTCCCGGATAGCTTTTCCCGATC
>CAYSNK010000184.1:0-2823 GCA_964432375.1 uncultured Oscillospiraceae bacterium
GCCGGAAACACCGCCCGGCTCTGCCGGGCATTGGCGGAGGGCGCTTCCGCCCACCATACCGTTGACCTGATCCCCGCTGCCCAAGCCCATGTCTGCGGCTGCACCGGCTGCAACGCCTGTTTTCACAACGAGGCCCACCGCTGTGTGCAGGAGGACGATATGCAGGGCCTTTATGGGCGGCTCGCCCGGGCGGACGCACTTGTGATTGCAACGCCGCTGTACTTCTACGGGGTCAGTTCCCAGCTGAAGGCCATCATCGACCGGCTCCACAATCCCATCCGTAGCACATTCCGGGTGAAGAAGCTGGCGCTGCTGGCGGTGGCGGGAAACGAGGACCCAAGGGTTTTTGAACCCCTGGAGGCGATGTACCAAATCACCCGGGAGTATTTCCGGCTGGAGGACGGCGGCATCCTCACCGTTCCGGGCGTCCGAGGCCGGGACGACATCCTGGGGCACCCCGCCCTGGAAAAGGCCAGGGCCCTGGGAGCGGCTCTGTAACCCAATGAACCCACAAAGGGGAGCACGATTTCGTGCTCCCCCAATAATCATACACTGGTTCCGCTTTCCGCCGGGGCATCTCCCCCTCTCTCCCTTTCTGCCGCCATTGGCGGCGTCCTGCTTACCGCCGCCGATGACCGGGCGAGGAGGCTCTTGACATCCCGGAAAAACTGTGCTATACATGAGCCATAAAACTTATCATCTCATCGAGGTCTGCATCATGGTTGAAAAATTTGATTTTTGGTTCTCCCCCGCCGGGGAAAACCGGCGCATCCATCTATACCTGCCGGAGGGCTGCGGCCGGACGGGGGAGCGGTATCCGGTGCTCTATATGTTCGACGGCCACAATCTCTATTTTGACAGCGACGCCACCTTCGGCAAGAGCCTGGGGCTGAAGGACTTTCTGGACCACTGGGGGAAAAAGCTGATCGTGGTGGGCATGGAATGTTCCGGCCAGGATTTGCAGCGGGTCCGCGAGTATTGCCCTTACCACATTCAAAGCGCCGCCTACGGGGACATTCAGGGCCGGGGAGAGGAAACCGTCGCCTGGATCATCCGGGAACTGAAGCCCTACATAGACCGAACCTATCCCACTTACCCGTTCCGGGAGTCCACCGCCATTGGGGGCTACAGCATGGGCGGCATGATGGCGCTGTTTGCGGTGCTGCGGTACAACACCTGGTTTTCCAAGGCCGCCGTGATCTCCCCCTCCATCGTCCCCGCCATGGATTCTTTCCGGCGGGAGGTTCAGGATTCGCTGTCCCCGGACACCCGGATCTTCTTCAGCTGGGGGACCGGGGAATACAAGGAGTCCTATAACAACCTGGTGGCCGCCTGTATTCTGGAACTGGAAAAAGAGGTGCAGAAGCAGGGAGTGCAAACCTACCTTTTCTGTCAGCCCGGCGGACAGCACAACGAGGCCAGTTGGGAGCACCAGGTCCCCACCTGGATGCAGTTTTTGTGGTTTTAAGGAGGAACTTCTATGAACGTGATTTTTCTTTCCCCCCATTTTCCCGAGCATTTTTACAACTTCTGTGACCGGCTGAAGCGCCTGGGGGTCAATGTCCTGGGCATCGGCGACTGCCCCTATGACGGCATCGGCGAAAACTGCCGCAATTCCCTGACGGAGTATTACTACCTCTCCTCTCTGGAGGACTACGATGCCGTCTATCGGGCGGTGGCGTTTTTCATCTTTAAATACGGCAGGATCGACTTCATCGACAGTCAGAATGAATACTGGCTGGAGCTGGAGGCCCGCCTGCGGACGGACTACAACATCCCCACCGGCTTCAACACGGAGGAACTGGAACAGGTCAAATACAAGTCCAGGATGAAAGCCGGATACCGGGCGGCCCAGGTCAAAACTGCCAGGTATCACATGGCGGAAACCCTGGAGGGCTGCCGGGACTTCATCCGGCAGGTGGGCTACCCTGTGGTGGTGAAGCCGGATAACGGCGTAGGCGCATCGGACACCTGGAAGCTGACAAGCGATGAGGAACTCCTGCGCTTTTGGGAGGCAAAGACCCCCAGGCAGTATATCATGGAGGAATTTGTCCCCGGCCACATCGAGACATTTGACGGCATTACAGACAGCGAAGGCAGGATTCTGTTCTGCGCCGGGCAGGTCATGGCGAAGAATCCCATGGAAATGCTCCACGGCAGCGGGGAAAACATCAGCTATACGCAGGACGTCCGGGCCACGGATCTGTATGAGATCGGGAAGCGTGTGGTAAATGCCTTCCATACCCGGCACCGCTTCTTCCACTTTGAGTTCTTCCGCCTGGACGAGGACTGGAAGGATCTGGGCAAGAAAGGGGAGATCCTGGGCCTGGAGGTCAATATGCGGGCCCCCGGCGGATATATCCCGGATAAGATGAACTACGCCTACAACGTGGATGTGTACCAAATCTGGGCGGAAAGCCTGGTTTACAACGAAAACCGCTCTTTCCCGGACTACCGGTTCCAGTATTATGTGACCCATGTGGGCCGCAGCAGCCGGGTGGACTATCTGCACACGCCGGAGGAGATCCGCGCCCGCTACGGGGAAAAGATCGTGCTGGAAAAGGAGCCGCCCAAGTCTATCAACGGCACCATGGGCAGCCATGTGTTCCTGCTCCGGGCCGGAAGCCCGGCGGAGCTGTACCGGCAGGCGGAGTTCATTCTGCAGCACGCGGATGGACAGAGCTGGGATCAGGAGAGAGAATAATTCAACCTTATCGGCATCGACGCTTCCTTGCGCCCGTCCGCATTTTACGCGGACGGGCGCGTTTTCCCTTATCTGAAAACGTGAACCGTGAAAAAGACCGCCGCAAACCCGAAAGGGTT
>CAYSNK010000185.1:0-2797 GCA_964432375.1 uncultured Oscillospiraceae bacterium
GGCCGGTTGGATCAGAACTCCCCTGATTATACCCTTTCTTATTTGAACAGTCAAATACCCGTTGAATGATCGATTTCATTGATTCTGAACAGCCTGTGTGCTGACAGATAACCGCGTCAAACCGGAAAGAAAAGAAAAAATGGAGGAATGAACCGCTATGACGAAAAAGAAAGAAACCCTTGGCATCATCCTTGCCGGTGTTATCATCGGCGTGATCGCTTCGCTTCTGGTACTCTTTGGCAATCCGAAAAACATGGGCTTCTGCATTGCCTGCTTCCTGCGGGACACCGCAGGCGCCCTGGGCCTGCATCAGGCCGCCGCAGTGCAGTACATCCGCCCGGAAATCATCGGCATTGTCCTGGGCAGCCTGATCCTCTCCCTGGTGAGGCGGGAATACGCCCCCAGGGGCGGCAGCTCCCCCATGACCCGGTTCGTGCTGGGATTTTTTGTGATGATCGGCTGCCTGATGTTTTTGGGATGCCCGTTCCGCATGATTGTCCGCCTGGCGGGGGGCGACCTGAACGCGATCTTCGGATTGATCGGCTTTGCCTGCGGCATTTTGGCCGGTGTATTTTTCCTGAACAAGGGCTATACCCTGAAGCGCACCTATAAGCTGCCCTGGGCGGAGGGCGCAATGCTGCCCGCCATGGAGGTTGTGCTGCTGGTGCTGCTGATCGCCGCCCCCGGCTTTCTTTCCTTTACGGAGGCGGGCGGCGGCCCCGGCGGGAGCCATGCCGCCATTGCCGTCAGCCTGGTCGGCGGCCTGATTGTGGGCGCGCTGGCGCAGCGCACCCGGCTCTGTATGGTGGGCGGCCTCCGGGATGTCATTCTCTTCCGCGAGTATAAGCTGATTTCCGGCTTTGCCGCCATTCTGGGAAGCGCGCTGCTCTGCAATCTGATCCTGACCGGGGTTACCGGCACCGCTTATTTTTCCCTGGGCTTTGCGGATCAGGCAATCGCCCACACCGACGGCCTGTGGAACGCCCTGGGGATGTTCCTCACCGGCTTTGCCTGCATTCTGCTGGGCGGCTGTCCCCTGCGCCAACTGGTTCTTTCCGGCGAGGGGAATACGGACAGCGCCGTCACCGTCCTGGGCCTGATGGCGGGGGCGGCTGTGGCGCATAACTTCGGCCTGGCCTCCAGCGCCAGCGGCCCCACCGCAGGCGGCAAGGTCGCGGTTCTCATCGGAATTGCGGTGGTGGCGGTCATTGCCTGCGTGAACACCTTTCACAAATCAGAAAACTGAGGAGGATTGCAAACATGAAAACAGTTGACGCAAGAGGGCTTTCCTGCCCGGAGCCGGTGGTTCTGACCCGCAACGCCCTGAAGAGCGGGGAGGATGCCTACCGGATTCTGGTGGACAATGTGACATCCAGGGAGAACGTCACCCGCTATGCCGAGCACCAGGGCTATCAGGTCACCGCAGTGCAGGCGGGGGGCGAGTATACCCTGACCCTGAAAAAGTGATGGAAACTTATATTGCCACCTTTTATTCTCATTTCGGCTCCATCCGGTTTAAACGGCGCTGCGACAGCGCCGGCTGGGAAGCCCGCGTCATGCCGGTGCCCAGGAGCCTCAGCAGCAGCTGCGGCACCTGTGTCAGGTATGAGGGCAGCGGCTGCTGTCCGGAAGGGGAGATTCCCGAAGAGGTGGAGCAAATCGTTCTGGTGACGGAAACCGGCTATCAGCCCCTGTTCCGTGCGGAAAACAGCTGACAGGAGGGGCGGAATGGAGACAGAAGTAAAACTGACGAAGCTGGCGGGGTGCGCCGGCTGCGGCGCAAAGGTGGGGGCCGGAACGCTGGCGCGCCTGCTGGAGGGTTTTCGCACTCACAGTGACCCGAGGCTCCTTGTAGGCTATGATAAGAGCGATGACGCCAGCGTTTATGTGCTGGACGAGAACACCGCGCTGGTGCAGACAACGGACTTCTTCCCGCCGATTGTGGACGACCCGTTTCTCTTCGGGCAGATCGCCGCGGCCAACGCCCTCAGCGATGTATATGCCATGGGCGGCGCGCCGAAGCTGGCCCTGAATATTATGTGCATCACAGAAAGCATGGAAAAGGAGATCGTACAGGAGATCCTTCGGGGTGGATATGACAAGGCGTATGAGGCGGACACCATCATCACTGGCGGCCATACCATCCACGGCGGGGAGCCGATTTACGGTCTGGCGGTTTCCGGCTTTGTCCACCCCAAGCGGGTGCTGACCAACAGCGGGGCAAAGCCCGGCGATGTGCTGATTCTGACCAAGCCGCTGGGCGTAGGGATTCTCACCACCGCCGCGAAAGCCGGCATGGTGGAAAAAGAGGTTATGGAGCGGCTCTATCTGCAAATGGCCGCCCTGAACCGGACGGCAAGGGATATTATGGTGCGGTTTCCCGTACACAGCTGCACGGATGTCACCGGATTTGCGCTGCTGGGCCATTCCTATGAAATGGCCCAGGGCAGCGGAGCCACCATTCATCTGCAAGCGGGGGAGGTTCCCTGCCATCCAGAAGCCTACGAGCTGGCGGAGATGGGCTTTATCCCGGCGGGAGCTTACCGGAATCGGGATTATGCCCAGGCCGGTGTAACCCTGCGGGGCGCGGTCAGCCGCGCCACCCAGGATATCCTCTATGACCCGCAGACCAGCGGCGGACTGCTGATCGCCTTGCCGGAAACGGCGGCGCCGGAACTGCTTCATCAGCTGAAGGATCAGATTCCCTCGGCAGCAATCATCGGATATGTGACAGACGCAGAGGAATCCGCCATTATTCTGGAGCCTTGAGGATGGACGGCGGCATGGGCGGTTCTGA
>CAYSNK010000186.1:0-2775 GCA_964432375.1 uncultured Oscillospiraceae bacterium
CGTAACCGAAAGGTGATTCTCAGTGTAGGACAAGCCAAGGGCAAGCCGGAACGGGGAGGCAGAGACGGCCTTTATGCCGCTATCAGTGCCGGAACCGCCTCCTCCATACCGCGCAGGGCGGCTGTCTCCTGGAGAATGATCCCATTAAGCCCTTGTGATCCCCGCGAAGCAGAAGTCGCTGTATCCGGCCCAGTGGGGGGTAAAGCTCCCGATCTTATCGCTTACAACGAACAGATGGCTGCTGCTGTACAAAGGCACCCATGCGGCATCCTCCGCGACGATCTGATACTCCAGGGCGGCGTATTCGGCCAGGCGCGCCTCGTCATCGGTGATGGCGCGGACGGCGTTGACCCGCGCAATCACATCGGTGTTGGTGTAGTTCAGGCTGCGCTGGACGGTATTGGCCTCGGAGCCGAAGAAGGTGTAGATAAAGTTATCGGGGTCGTTGTAGTCGGCGGTCCAGGTGGAGACATAGGAGGTCAGCTCACCGGCATTGCGCAGATCCAGCCAGGTGGCGTGGTCATAGTTCTCAATGGTGCAGTTGATGCCGACTGCCTGGAGGTTTTCGGCGATGATCTGGATCACATTGACGCGGCTGGTGGAGTTGTCGTTGTCGTTGGCGATCACCATGGAGAAGTAGTAGCCGTCAGCCCCTTTGGTGTAGCCCGCGCTCTCCAGCAGGGCCACAGCGCCCTCCGGGTCATACTTCAGCCAGCCCTGGTTTTCCTCGGTGAATCCGATCAGGCCCTCGGGATAGATACCGTCGGGAATGGAACCGTCGCCATCGAAGATGGCGGTCAGGATCGACTGGCGGTCAATGGCCATCTGGATCGCCTTGCGGACATTGACGTCGGCCAGATACGGATCGTTCTCGTTCAGAGCCATGTAGGAGGTGCCCAGCCGGTTTGCAACCACCAGCTTGTCCGCGTAGGCGTCCGTCTTATAGGTGGCGGCAACCACGGCGGAGTCCAGATAGTCGCAGTCCAGGATGTCGATCTCCCCGTTCTGGAACATCATGCTCAGCGTGGAGGAATCGGGGATGATCTGAATGTTGACCTCGGTGAAGTCGGGGGTTTCGCCCCAGTAATATTCGTTGCAGGCCAGGGTCATGCCGCTGTCGTGGGTCCAGGAGGTGACCACATAGGGGCCGGAGCCGATGGCGGTGGTGTAGTCGGTGCCATAGCTGTCTCCGGCGGCCTCCACAGCGGCCTGGGAATAGATGCAGCCTGCGGGGGTCGCCATCTCATACAGGAAGCCGGCAAAGGGGTAAGCCAGGGTGACGGTCAGGTGGGTGTCGTCGGTGACGGCGATGCCCTCGCAGGTGTCGTCATAGGAATAGCCCTCCGCGCCGATCAGGGCATCGGCCCCCAGGATGCAGGCGGCAAAGTCGGTCTGGACGGAGGTGTCCATGGCCAGCAGACGGACCAGGGAGAACTGGACGTCATAAGCGGTCAGGGGCGTGCCGTCGGAGAACTTGACGTCATCCCGCAGGGTGAAGTCATAGGTCAGGCCATCGTCGCTGACGGTGTAATCCTGAACCAGGCTGTTGACCAGTTGGGTGGAGCCGTCCTCGTTCAGCTGGATCTCAAACAGGCGGTCGTAGATGTTCAGGGGGATCTCATAGTCGTCGGTGGTCTGATGGACGTCCAGCGTCTGAATGTCGGAGGTCCAGGCCACCTGCAGGGCGTCTGCGCCGACAGCGCCGTCAGGTGCCCCGGATTCGGCGGAGGCTGTGCCCGCGGGACTGCTTTCCTCAACGGCGCCATCGTTTGAAGAAGAACCGCAGCTTGCCAGCAGGGAAAGCAGCAAGGCGGAGCTCAGCAGGATGCTGAAGAATCTCTGATTGAATCGTTTCATGGTGTCTCCTCGTTTCACTTGGTTTCGATTGCAAATTCTGACAAGGGATTTGTAAAAAGGGCGCACGCTGAAAAGCATGCGCCGCTGCATCTCCTGTTACGAACCAGTTTATCACCTTGAAAATCATCCTACAAGCGTTTTTTAAATATTTCTGCAAAATTGTAAAAACTTTCATAAAACCGGGGCCAAAATTGTGAAAAATCACCGGCCAGCCGGCCGGCGATGTGTCTATTCAGAGCTTCTTTCGTTTTTGCGCTTCCCTTTTTTGCGCAAATCGGGTAAAATGACGGGAGCATAGACGAAAGGAGGCGCCCCTGTGAAAAGAATCCTGCTGCCTGTCCCCCAGGTTCTGCAGAACCCGGAGCTGCCCAATGGCTGTGAGATCACAAGCCTGTGCGAGATATTAAACTATCTCGGGTTCCCCGCCGAAAAGTGCGATTTGGCCGACCATTATCTGCCCAAAAGCGGGCGATGGTACGGCGCTGATCCGGATCGGGTCTATATGGGGAACCCCCGTCTGGATGACGGCTCCCCGGAAACCGGGTATTACTGCTTCGCGGGCCCCATTGTGGAGGCGGCGAAAAGCTGGCTGGCCGACCACGAGGGCGGGGCCCTCTGGCGCCCTTTGAACCTGACCGGGGCGGAGGAGGGGGAGCTGGCCGCCCAGTTGGAGCGGGGCAGGCCGGTGATGATATGGGCCTCCCTCCGCTTCGAGGATATCCGGTTCGATCCCTGCGGCAGCTATCCGCTGCCCGGGGGCCGGGAGCATCGGGTGTTTCATCAGCTCCACTGCATGGTGCTCTGCGGCATGGACGAGGAAAATTTTTATGTGGCTGACCCGCTGGATTTCAACCGGGCGGTGCCCCGGGGCCGGTTTATGAAGATTTACCGGCAGTTGGGCAGGCGGGCGGTGGTCCT
>CAYSNK010000187.1:0-2775 GCA_964432375.1 uncultured Oscillospiraceae bacterium
GAAGGGTGAGCTGAACCGCTTTCAGCGCGTAGTCATCTGTGATGGCCTGGAGATAGACGCCCAGGCCCTCCCGGAACGCGGTGATCAAAATGTATACCAGCGGCAGGATCAGCATGACGCACAGGAAAACAGCGCACACCAGAATCAAAAGCCATTGAAATGGCCCGGCCTTTTTCGTTTTCAATCTGTTCCCCTCCTTTACGCGATGCCGCTGACCCGCTTGGACACGACACTCTGCAAAACTGCGTTGACAAGGAGGATCAGGAACGCGATGGCCAGCATCACGAGAGCGATGGAGGTGGCGCTGACGTAATCGTATTCCTGAAGCTCCGACATGATGAGAAGCGGGGTGATTTCCGTCTCATAGGGCTTGTTGCCCGCGATAAACACCACGCTGCCGTATTCTCCGATGCTCCGGGCAAAGGCCAGCGTAAATCCGGACAGCAGGGCAGGCAGGATCTCCGGGAAGATGACCTTCCAGAAAGTGGTCAGCCTGCCCGCGCCCAGGATCATGGCGGCCTCCTCATACTGCGTATCAAATTTTTCCAGAACAGGCTGGACGCTGCGAACCACAAAGGGGATGCCAATGAACACCAAAGCCACCGTGATGCCCAGGCGGGTATAGGCGATGTCAATGCCGAATTTTGCGAAGAAGGAGCCCACCCAGCCATTGGAGGTACACAGGTGGGTGAGGGAAATTCCTGCAACGGCGGTGGGCAGGGCGAAGGGCAGTTCAATCACCCCGTCCAAAATCCGCTTGCCCGGAAACTCGTACCGCACCAGTACCCAGGCCAGAATGAGCCCCATCACCGCATTGATGACAGAGGCCACCAAAGCGGTGAGGATGCTGACGCGGTAGCTGGCCAGCACCCTTGCCCGGGTGACGGTGGCGATAAATTCCTTCGGGGAGATCTGCGCGGTGTAGATCACCAGACAGCCCAAAGGGATCAGCACGATAAAGCTCAGAACCGCCATCATAATCCCAAAGGATAGCCCAAAGCCGGGGATAATGCTTTTCTGTTTGCGTCTCGCTTTCATATCTTACCAACCTTTATCCATACGTCAAACTTGAGGAAAGGACTCAGCGCCCTTTCCCCAAGTCTGATTGATTCCAAGGGATCTCAAAAACCTTTCAAGATCCTTTCCTATTCCTCGTAAATGGTGTCAAACAGGCCGCCGTCCACAAAGTGCTTGGCTTTGGCCTCCTTCCAGCCGCCGAAGTGCTCAATGTCGGTCAGCTCCACGCTGTCGATGATCCACTTGCCGTCGGAGGGGATCTCGGTGATCGTTTTGCTGTCAGTATCAAAAACGAACTCATCATAGATAGACTGGGTGGAGGGCCGGTAGTAGTTCTGGGCTTCCAGACGCTGGGCCTCATCGGAGTAGAGGTAATTCAGAAACTCGGTGGCCACATCGCGGGTGCCCCGGTCATCCACCACCTCATCCACGACAGCCACGGTGGGCTGGCACAGAATGGAGACGGAGGGGATCACGATCTCATACTCGCCGGGGTACTCGTCCAAGGACAGGAACGCCTCGTTTTCCCAGGCCAGCAGCACGTCGCCCTGGCCATTCTCCACAAAGGAGGTGGTGGCGCCCCGGGCGCCGGAATCCAGCACCAGGACATGGCTGTAAATGGTCCTCATGTTCTCCACGATCTCGTCCTCGCTAAGCCCCTGAAGTTCAAAATAGTACCAGGCGGCCAGGTAGTTCCAGCAGGCTCCGCCGGAGGTTTTGGGGTTGGGTGTGATGATCCCCACCTCATCCCGGAGCAAATCGTCCCAGTCCTGGATGTTCTTGGGGTTGCCGGAGCGAACCAGAAATACAATGGTGGAGGTGTAGGGGGAGCTGTCCACGGGGAACTCGGAGGTAAAGCCGTCCTCAATGAGGCCCGCGTCGGCCACGGCCTGGACGTCGCCCTCCAAGGCCAGTGTCACGACGTCTGCCTGTAAGCCGTTGGCCACCTCAAGGGCCTGTTTACCGGAGCCGCCGTGAGAATTGGTGACCTCCACCGTCTGGCCGGTGGTTTCCAGCCAGTGGGCCTCGAACAGCTCCTTGTAGGCGGCGTAGAGCTCGCGGGTGGGGTCATAGGACACATTGGTGATCTCAACCGTCTCCAGCGGCTCGGCGGATTCTTCGCCGTCCTCCTCGGAAGCGGGAGAAACAGCGGACGTTTCGCCGGCGGAACCGGAATCGGAACCGGAGACGGATTCGTTATCGGAAGAGCTGCCGCAGGCGGTCAGCGCGGACAGGCTCAGGACAACGGTAAGCAGCAGGGCAAGCGCTCGAATTTTTTTCATAAGAGATACCTTCTTTCAAACGGATGGATTGATGGAATTAAATCGCAGGTCCCTTCCCTTTAGAGCTTTCATCGAAACAACATCGCTTAAGGCAAGGCGTCAGGATGTCGCGGCACACACACATTCGGCCGCAGCGAAAATTGCTGCGCACCAGCCGCTCAAACAGGCTGCGCATTTTCGGACACCTCCCCCTGGTTGGGCACCTCTTACAAGGATCATACGCGGCAGGATGCCGGGATCTCAGCCTCTGAATATTTTGAGGTGCCCTGTATTTTCTGACCTGTTTCCAGGTTTGGTGAAATTATAGCATAGGGGGTATGGACGGTCAACGAGAGCCATTTTGAACTTGACCTGAAAGATTTCGGACTTCTCGGATGTCATCCCGGGTTCTGAAAAAAGAAAAAATCCCCGCCGGAACAGGAGCGTTCCTGTCCCGGCGGGGGTTTATTATCTGACTACTGGATTACTGGTTATT
>CAYSNK010000188.1:0-2729 GCA_964432375.1 uncultured Oscillospiraceae bacterium
CGAGCTGAAAAACATCAAAACCGCAGTGAACCCTGACGAGATCCTGCTGGTTGTGGACGCCATGATCGGCCAGGACGCGGTGAACGCCGCCACCGCCTTTGACGAGGCGCTGGATATCACCGGCGTGGTGCTGACCAAGCTGGACGGAGACGCCCGGGGCGGCGCGGCCCTCTCCATCAAGGCCACCACCGGCAAGCCCATCAAGTTTATCGGCACCGGCGAAAAGCTGGACTGCATCGAGGTGTTCCACCCCGAGCGTATGGCCTCCCGAATCCTGGGCATGGGGGACGTGCTCTCCCTGATTGAAAAGGCCCAGGAGAGCTTTGACGAGAAAAAGGCCAGGGAGCTGGAGGAAAAAATGCGGAAAAACCGCTTCACCCTCTCAGATTTCCTGGATCAGATGGAGCAGGTCAAGGGCATGGGGGATCTCTCCTCCCTGGCCGGGATGCTCCCCGGGGTCAACGCCGGGATGCTGGAAAACGCGGACCCGGACGGCAAGGCCATGGCCCACACCGAGGCCATTATCCGCTCCATGACCCCCGCCGAGCGGGAGGACCCCTCTATTCTGAACGCCAGCCGCAAGCGCAGGATCGCCCTGGGCTGCGGCCTCCAGGTGGCCGATGTGAACCGGCTGCTGAAGCAGTTCGAGGGGATGCAGCAGCTGATGAAGGCCGTTTCCGGCGGCAGGCTGCCCGCCGGGCTGATGGGCGGGCGGATGCCCAAGGGCATGGTGAGCGGCATGGGCCGGACGGTGAAAAAAACCCAGAAGAAGGCCCAGAAAAAGAAGAAAAAGAAATAGGGGAACTCCGGTTCGGAGGTTCTGCGGATTGGTTCGCGTTTTGAAAAAACGCTTTCCATATAAATTGCTTTGCAAAATACTTTTGGAGGTGAATGATAAATGGTTAAAATCAGACTGCGCAGAATGGGCGCAAAGAAGGCGCCTTTCTATCGGATCGTGGTGGCTGATTCCCGTTATCCCCGGGATGGCCGTTTCATTGAGGAGATCGGGACCTACAACCCCTGTGTTGAGCCTTCCGAGATCAAAATCAATGCGGAGCGCGCCCAGGCGTGGATCAAGACCGGCGCCCAGCCCACCGATACCGTCAAGGCCCTGCTGAAGAAAGCCAACGTGCTGTAATTCTGGAGGCCCGGGATGAAAGAACTCTTGACTTACATCGCTCAGAATCTGGTTGACAACCCCGATGCTGTCAGCGTAACAGAGTACGAGAGCGAGGGAGAAACCGTCCTGGAGCTGCGGGTAGATCCCGAGGACATGGGCAAGGTGATCGGCCGTCAGGGCAGAATCGCGAAAGAGATTCGCACTGTGGTTCGCTCCGTAGCCCAGCGCTCCAACAAAAAGGTCTCTGTGGAGATCATTGGCTGAATGGCTCCGAAAGCCGCAGGGTTCCTGCGGCTTTTTTGTTACCGATATGTGAGGGACTGAAGAATGATGAACGAAGAAAACTATCTGGAAGCGGGGAAAATTATCAACACCCACGGCATCCGGGGCGAGGTGAAGATCCAGCCCTGGTGCGACAGCCCCGAGTTCCTGCTGGACTTTGACCGGCTCTATGTTGACGGCAGGGCTATGACCGTGAAACGCGCCCGGGTCCATCAGGGGAACGTGCTGGCGCTGTTTGAGGGCGTTTCCTCCCTGGACGAGGCGGAGGCCCTCAAAAACAAGCTGGTCTACCTGGCCCGGGAGGATGTGGTCCTGCCGGAGGGCCGCCACTTTGTGGCCGACCTGATCGGGCTGACCGTCCGCAACGCGGAAACCGGGGAGGAGCTGGGGAAGCTGGAGGATGTTCTTTACTATCCTGCACAGGACATTTTTGTTGTTCGGGGAGAACACGAGTACCTGATCCCTGCGGTGGACGCCTTCCTGCGGGAAATCCACCAGGAGGAGGGCTGGATGAGCGTTGTTGTCCTGGAGGGGATGGCCGCCGATGAGAATTGACATCCTGACCCTGTTCCCGGATACGGTGGGGGATATGCTCTGCGAGTCCGTTCTGGGCCGGGCCCAGGAGCGGGGGTATATCAGGATCAACACCTGGCAGATCCGGGACTTCACCACCAACCGGCAGAACCAGGTGGACGATTACCCCTATGGCGGCGGCCACGGGGCCGTCATCCAGGCGGACCCCCTGTATCGCTGCTGGGCCCACGTCTGCCGGGACGTCACGGAATTTGAGCGGGTGCGCACCATTTACCTTTCCCCCTGCGGCGTGACCTTCAATCAGACGGAGGCCCGGCGGCTGAAGCGGGACTATGACCGGCTGATCCTGGTCTGCGGCCACTATGAGGGGATCGACCAGCGCTTTATTGATGAGTGCGTGGACGAGGAGATCTCCCTGGGCGACTTTGTGCTCACCGGCGGGGAGATCCCCGCCATGGCCGTGGCGGACGCGGTTTGCCGCATGGTGCCCGGCGTCCTGTCGAATCCGGAATGTTTTGAGGAGGAGAGCCATTGGAACGGCGTCCTGGAATATCCCCAGTATTCCCGGCCGGAGGTGTGGCATGGCCGGGCGGTGCCCCCGGTGCTGCTGTCCGGCCACCACGCGAATGTGGCCAAATGGCGCCGGAAGCAGTCGATCCTGCGCACCAGGCGCCGCCGCCCGGATCTGTACGCCAAGCTGCGCTTTGAAACCAGGGAGGAAAAGAAGCTGATGAAGGAGCTGGAGGCGGAGTACCCCCGGGACTTTCCGGCGGAGCCCCGGCGAAACGGCGGG
>CAYSNK010000189.1:0-2722 GCA_964432375.1 uncultured Oscillospiraceae bacterium
TTTTTCAAAAAATTTTATATCAGGGAATCTCTGATTCCGTCGGCAAGCGCCACCGGCCGCAGGCGATTGATTCAGAGGTTCCCCAGAGGAGGGAAGTTTGAACTTGGATGCGCAATACCGGGACAGGCAGGAAGAGCGGCCCGCCGGCCACTGCCTGCTTTGCGGCGGAGAGCTGTATGAATGGGAAAGCGTCTATATTCTGGACAGCGACCCCGTCTGCAAGGAGTGTCTGGAGGGCTACGCAAAGGATTATTTTGCCCCGAATCTCTGGATTCTGGGAGAATGGATCAGGAGGAATGACCAATGACTTTACCGGAACTGGCCGGAGAATATCTGTATGGCGCCCAGCTATTGACCGAACAGATTGAGGCGCTGCTGGTCTGCCGCCGGACGGAGACAGACTGCGTCCGGATTCGGGAGATCAACCGGCTGCTGCAAAAGCTGCGGGCGATCCGCAGGGAGGAGCGGAACATCGCCGATTTCCTGCTCCACTACTATGAGAAAGGGGGCCCCGTTTATGAGGAGTATCGAGTTTGACCTGGGCGCCTGCTGCGACCTGGAGGGGAGCCGCCAGGACGGAAACTTCCGTATGCAGGACGAATTTCAGGAGTCCATTCTTCAAGACCGCCGGAAAAAGCTCCGCCTCCGGCTGAATCAGTGCATCCGGCAGGATCTGACCCCGCGGCAGCGGCAGGTCATTCTGCTGTACTACGGCAACCGGCTGACGATGGAGGAAATCGGCCGCAGGCTGGGCATTGGAAGATCCGCCGTGTGCCGCTGCCTGGCCCGGGGGCGGAAGCGGCTGCGCTATGCCCTCCGGTATTACCTGGAGGATTGATCCGGCAGCCCCTTCTCCCTGTTTACGGTCACAATGCCCAGGCACACCAGCGCCAAGGCCGCAAGTCCGGGCAGCCCGGGTACTCCCTCCTTCAGCAGGACGGAGGAGAGGAGTACGCCGAATACGGGAGTCAGGAAATTATAAATGGAGATCCGGCTGACCGGATTGTATTTCAGGAGGCAGGTCCAGATGGAGAACGCCACCGAGGAAATCATCACCATAAAGGCCATCAGCAGGACTCCTCGCCAACCGGCAGCCGCCAGCTTGCCCCCCATCAGGAGGCCCACCGCCATCAGGACGAAGCCGCCGATGGCCAACTGCCAGCCGGTGATCACAACGGAGTCCCCGCCCTTTGTAATCACCTTGGTCAGGGCGGCGCTGAACGCCAGAGAGATGGAGGACAGGAGGATGAAGCCATCCCCCAGGATGGTAAAGGGCTGACCGGACAGGCTGCCGCCCAGGTTCACCAGCAGGACGCCGGCAAAGCCCATCAGACAGCCCGCCAGCTTGCGCACCGTCAGCCGCTCCCTGTCCCGCCAGATCAGGCTTGCCAGCAGGACGGTGAAAAAGGTGGAGGTAGCGTTGAGGATAGAGCCCCGAATGCCGGAGGTATGGGCCATTCCGACATAGAACAAGCAGTACTGCAAGCCGGTTTGAAGCAGGCCCAACAGGATGATGCCCGGCCAGCGGCGGGGTTCCGGCCGGGGGAACCTGCGGCGGGTAACGCCGGACACCAGGATGGTCACGGCCCCGGCCAGGAAGAAGCGGATGCCTGCGAACAGGATCTGGCCCGCCACATCTCCCGTTCCGACTTCAAAGAGGGAATAGCCGATTTTGACGGCGGGAATGGCACAGCCCCAGAGAAAGGTGCAGACGGCGGCCAGCGGGATGATATTGCGCTTCCGACGGTAAAACGCGGCAATGTTCATAATCAAGTTGATGCTCCTTTGGGTATTCCGGGGCGGAAACGCCCCGGCGTTTTTTCGGAAGCTCTGATCCATTCGGCAGGTGCGGCCGGTGAGGGGGTTTGCCGGAATACCGCCGTCCCCGTTCATGGCGGAAAAAGACCGCCCCGGCTGCGGGCGATGGAATCAGAGGCTCTTTATGTATCTACTATTATAATGCGTCTTACCGGGCCGCGCAAGGCCCTTCGCGGGCGATTTTATCCGAAAATGAAAAAAGGCAAAAGGCGGAACAAAAATCGTTTTTTAGCAAGGAGGAGCAAAACGGAGAAAATCAAAGAAAATCGGAGATAGCAAATTCTTAAATTAAAATAATCAAAAATGGTGTTGACATTTGTTTTTCAGTGTGATATAACTACATACGTTCCATCGGAGAACTCACGCTCCGAGGGGGCATTTCTCTGTTATCCATGTTTTCAGATAATGAATTAAGAAGTATTGGAGGTTCCACTTATGTCCACTTATATGGCAACCAAGGAGAACACTGTCCGTCAGTGGTATATCCTGGACGCAGCCGGCAGACCACTGGGCAAAACCGCTGTGATTGCCGCCAACATCCTGCGGGGCAAGCTCAAGCCCGAATTTACTCCCAATGTGGATTGCGGCGATTTTGTCATCGTCATCAACTGCGACAAGGCTGTGCTGACCGGCAAGAAAGGCGACCAGAAGTTTTATTACAGACATTCCGGTTACGCAGGCGGCCTGAAGGCGACCAAGTATCGCATCCTGATGCAGGAGAAGCCCGAACTGGCTATGAAGCTGGCTGTCAAGCGTATGCTGCCCAAGAACAGCCTGTCCGCTGCCGCCCTGACCCGACTGAAGCTCTATACAAGCTACAACAACGAGCACGCGGCTCAGAAGCCCGTACCCTACACCGCAGAATAAGGGAGGTAATTGAGAATGTATAAGAGCAAGAAGCCTT
>CAYSNK010000190.1:0-2668 GCA_964432375.1 uncultured Oscillospiraceae bacterium
TTCCTTAGAATCCGCTTGCTTATGGCATCGGAATCGTATATACTGTTGTCAAAAGCGCCGGGTGGGGCCGGATGACGGCAGCAGGATCGGACGACATCTCCCGGGGAATGGAGCGGCGGCTTTTTGCGCCGCGCCAAAAAGCGGTTGGAGGATGGTTATGAGGGGATTAAGCGAGCTGGTGTTGCCTTATGAATCCGTTTCCCTGATCGGGATGTGCAAAAACGCGGGGAAAACGACGACGCTGAACTGCCTGATTCGGGAGTTTGAGGAGCGGGGGGAGCCGGTTGCGGTGACATCCATCGGGCGGGACGGCGAAAGCACCGACCTTGTGACCAATACGGCGAAGCCGGGCATTTATGTTTATCAGGGCACGGTGATCGCCACGGCTGCGGATCTGCTGAAATACTGTGATATTACGAAGGAGATCCTCGCCGCCACGGGCATTTATACGCCCCTGGGGGAGATTGTGCTGCTCCGGGCAAAAAGCGACGGGTTTGTCCAGGTGGCGGGGCCCTCCATGGCGGCGCAGTTGGCCGGAATCTCCGGCCTGTTCCGGCAATTTGGCGCGGGGCGTATTTTGATTGACGGGGCCCTTGGCAGGAAGAGCCTGTGTACAAAAAGGGTGAGCGCAAGCACCATTTTATGCACGGGGGCGTCCTATCACAAGGATATCGAGACGGTGGTGCGGGATACGGCCTTTATCTGTGAGCTGCTGCGCCTGGAGGAAGCGGGGCTTTCTCCGGATGACAGGCTGCTGGAGCAGACGGAGTTCAAATACATCCCCCTGTACCGGGGCCGGGAGCCCGGGGTACCGGAGGAAAAACAGGAGCCGGGTGTTTTGTGGCGGAGAGGGAATCCCGACGCGCCGGAAAAAATCCTGGTGCAGGGCGGGCTGACGGACGCGATGGTTAAGCCCCTGCTGATGGGGAACACGGATCTGCGGGAGAAAACCCTGATCGTGAAGGACGGAAGCCGGATACTGCTGTCCTGCGATCTGTATCAAAAGCTGAAGCGCAGGGGGCTCAGGTTCGCGGTTCTGGATGCCATAGACCTGCTGGCGGTGACCATCAACCCCTTTTCCGCCTATGGATACCCATTTGATCCGGATGAGTTTTATGAGAAGATGAGCCGGGCGGTGGCGGTGCCGGTATACAACATACGGGCGTAACGGGCCGTCCGGCGCCGCGATTGGAGGACGGAGGAAATGACAGGCATGACTTACGAGGAAAAATGCAGCATCGGATTTCAATATATTATGGACTGCTTGAATCCGTCCTCCCCCTATGGAATGGAGCGGATCAGGCGCCTGGCGCCTTACGGGAAAGACCGGCGGGGGGATTTAGAGGCATCCTGGGATCAGATCCGGCGGATGCGGGAGATCTGGACGGAAAGCCAGGCGGAAATCGGCCGGCTCCGGCGGGTTTTTATGCAGATGAAGGACATCCGGCGGACCTTGAAAAAGGCAGCGGAAATGTGCCTGAACGATTTGGAATTGTTTGAAATCAAGAATTTCCTGATTTTCGCGGAGGAGGCCCAGGCCATCTGGGAGGGGATCGCCGCTGCCGCGGGGGTCCGGCAAATGCGCTATCGCCCCCTGGGGGAGCCGCTGGATCTGCTGGACCCGGAGGGCAGGCGGATTCCCACCTTTTCCATCTATGACAGCTACTCGGAGAAGCTGGCCGAGATCCGCCGGAAAAAGCGGCAGTTGGAAAAGGAGATGAAGGGGGCGGAGGACGAGGGCGAGAGAAGCGCCCTCCAGGAGCGGCGGCGCCTTCTGGTCGTAGAGGAGGAGGAAGAGGAGCAGCGGGTTCGGCAAGCCCTGACCGATGGGCTTCAGCCCGGGCTGGAGGCAATCCGGTATGACACGGAGGTCACCGGGGAAATTGACCTTTTGCTGGAAAAGGTGGCGGCATCCCTCCTGGCGCCCTCCGTGGAGCCGGTGCTCAGCGACGATCAGTTGGAATTTGAGGAGATGACAAACCCCTGGGTCGCCTCGGTGCTGAAGGAAAAGGGGCTGGAGTTTACTCCCCTTTCCATCTCCCTGACGGAGGGGGCCGGTGTGATCACCGGGGCCAATATGGGCGGGAAAAGCGTTGCGCTGAATACGATCACCCTCAACGTGTACCTGTCCCTCTGCGGCTTTTATCCCTATGCGTCCATGGCCAGGCTTCCGCTTTTCGACGGGATTCAGATCCTCTCCGGGGAGCGGCAGTCGGTGGATCAGGGACTGTCCAGCTTCGGCGCCCAGATTGTTCAGCTTCAGAGGATCGTGGGGGAAATCGAGGAGGGATTCTGCTTTGTGGTGCTGGATGAGTTCTCCCGGGGGACGAATCCCCATGAGGGGGCGGCCCTTGTCCGCGCAGTGACCCGTTACCTCAATGAAAAGCACGTGATTGCCCTGCTGGTCACGCATTTTGACCATGTGGCCGAGTATGGGAAGCGGCATTATCAGGTGGCCGGGCTGAAGGATATGGACGTGGAAAAGGTCCGGCGGGAGATTGCCGCCTCGGGCAGGGAAAACGGGGTCGCGGCCATCGCCGCCTGCATGAATTACGGGCTTTACCGGGTGGACGGGCTGACAGACTGCCCCAGGGACGCATTCCGCATTTGCAGCCTTTTGGGGCTGGATCAGGGGATTATGGACTATCTGGACGAAGAATAAACATTC
>CAYSNK010000191.1:0-2640 GCA_964432375.1 uncultured Oscillospiraceae bacterium
ACCAGCATGATCAGGGTGGACTCCGGCAGGTGGAAGTTGGTCACAAGGGCGTCCAGCACCTTGAACCGGTAGCCGGGATAAATGAAAATGTTCGTCCAGCCGGAGGCCGCTTTTAGGACGCCGTCCTCCCCGGCCCAGGACTCGATGGTGCGGCAGCTTGTTGTGCCCACGCAGATCACCCGGCCTCCGTTCCTTTTTGTCTCGTTGATGAGATCCGCTGTCTCCTGGGGGATGGAGCAGAATTCCGCGTGCATCTCGTGCTGCTCCAGCTCCTCTGCCTTCACCGGGCGGAAGGTGCCCAGGCCAACGTGCAGGGTCACATAGGCCAGGTTCACGCCCATATCCCGGATGCGCCCCAGAAGCTCCGGCGTAAAGTGCAGGCCCGCCGTAGGCGCAGCGGCGGAGCCGGAGACCTTGGAGTAGACGGTCTGATACCGCTCGGCGTCCTGAAGCTCCTCCTTGATATAGGGCGGCAGGGGCACCTTGCCCAGCAATTCCAGCTTTTCCAGGAAAATGCCCTCATAGTCAAAGCGAACCAGGCGGTTTCCGCCCTCCAAAACCTCCTCTACCGTGGCGGTCAGCGTCACATCGCCGCTGCCGAAGAGGAGTCTGGTGCCGGGGCGGCATTTTTTGCCCGGGCGCACCAGGCACTCCCAGGTCTTATTTCCCCTGTCTGTCAGCAGGAGCACCTCGGTGACGCCGCCGGTTTCCCGATGGCCGATCAGCCGGGCGGGAATCACCCGGGAGTTATTGAGTACCAGGCAATCCCCGGGCCGCAGGAATTGGGGCAGCTCGTAAAAATGGCGGTGCTCCACCCGGCCGGTTGCCTTGTCCAGCAGCATCAGGCGGGAGCCGTCCCTGCGCTCCAGCGGCGTCTGGGCAATCAGCTCGGCGGGCAAATCATAATGAAAGTCGGATGTTTTCATGTCGGTCTCCCTCCAATGATTCGCGTTCACGCGAGGTTGGGAATGATAATTTATCGTGTGTCATTATACCATTGTTCCCCCCAAAAGGAAAGTGGGATTCTGCCCGGAGAATAAGCGGCAATCTGCCCAAAAAGCGGCATTTCATTCCGTTTTGATTTCATCTGTATTGCACCGTTTGAACTTCTTGACAGGGCATTATAAATGTGCTAACATTAGGTCGTAACATGAGATAGAGGTGCGGTGTTCATTAGTCGTTGCGGCCAGGGAGTCCGACATTCCCGGTTATCCGTAATAAAAGGGGATTCCGCCGAAGGGGTTTCCGGTCGGAGGGAGATTCCCTGGGCATTGGGCGAAGAGCTTAATGACTGTCACCGGAAACGGTGGAGCGCTGTCTGCTTTTGTCAATATAATGGTCTCCGTCCGTTCACAGGAACCCACCGGATTATTATATGTCGTACCGAATCAGCCGGCCTCATGGTCGCTGATTTTCTTTTTAAATCGCCTGCTGCTCCGATGGGCGGGCTTTGCCGGCTGAATCGGAGCTTCCATGGAAAAAGAATATTCTCCCGTTCGCGCCCCGGCGCATAAACTGGAACGGGGGTCCCGGAGGTAATCAGTATGAAAAAGAAATATAAAGTTGGCGTCATTGGCGGCACCGGCATGGTCGGCCAGCGCTTTGTCACCTTGATGGAGCATCACCCCTGGTTTCAGCTGACGGTGATCGCCGCTTCCGCCCGCTCCACCGGCAAGACCTACGAGGAGGCCGTGGGCGGCCGCTGGGCCATGGACACCCCCATGCCCGAGGAGGCCAAGGGCATCATCGTGATGAACGCGGCCCTGGACGTGGAAAAAATCGCCGCCCTGGTGGATTTTGTGTTCTGCGCCGTTGATATGAACAAGGACGAAATCCGCGCCCTGGAAGAGAAATACGCCAAGGCGGAGTGCCCCGTTGTCTCCAACAACTCCGCCAATCGCTTCACCCCGGACGTCCCCATGGTGGTGCCCGAGATCAACGCCCAGCACCTGGCTATCATCCCCGCCCAGCGCAGGCGCCTGGGCACCAGGCGGGGCTTTATCGCGGTGAAGTCCAACTGCTCTCTGCAATCCTATGTGCCCGCTCTCCATCCCCTGCGGGCCAAGTACGGCATGGAGCGGGCCCTGGTCTGCACCTATCAGGCGATTTCCGGCGCCGGAAAGACCTTCAAGACCTGGCCTGAGATGATCGACAACGTGATTCCCTACATCGGCGGCGAGGAGGAAAAGTCCGAGCAGGAGCCTATGAAGCTGTGGGGTCGGGTCTCCGGTGACCGGATCGAAAACGCCGTTTCCCCCGCTATCACCGCCCAATGCCTGCGAGTGCCGGTTTCCAACGGCCACATCGCGGCGGTGTTTATGTCCTTCCCCCGGGGCGGAAAGCCCTCCGTGGAGGAGATCAAGGAAACCTGGGCCTCCTTCTCCGGCCGGCCCCAGGAATTGGAGCTGCCCTCCGCGCCCAAGCAGTTCCTCCACTACTTTGAGGAGGAGAACCGGCCCCAGACCAAGCTGGATCGGATGCTGGAGGGCGGCATGGCCGTCTCCATTGGCCGTCTGCGCCCCGACACCCAGTATGATTACAAGTTCGTCTGCCTGTCCCACAACACCCTGCGGGGCGCCGCCGGCGGCGCGGTTCTCCTGGCAGAGCTGCTGTGCGCCGAGGGCTATATGGACTAAGGAA
>CAYSNK010000192.1:0-2584 GCA_964432375.1 uncultured Oscillospiraceae bacterium
CCACCGGCCCCATGCACATGGGCAACGCCCGGGGCGGCGTCCTGGGGGATACCCTGGCCAACGTGCTGGCCCGGGACGGCTGCACTGTTTGGAAGGAATTTTACGTCAACGACGCGGGCAATCAGATCCAGAAATTTGCCGTATCCATCAACGCCCGCTATATGCAGCTGATTCTCGGGGAGGAGAACTTCCCCTTCCCCGAGGAGGGCTACCACGGCGAGGACATCCGGGATCTGGCCCGGGCCATCTACAATCAGTACGGCGAAAGCTGGAAGGAGCTTCCCGAGGAGGAACGCCTGAACCGCATGGCCCAGTTCGGCCTGAAAATCAACATTCCCAATATGAAGCGGGATTTGCAGCGCTATCGCATCGAATACGACCAGTGGTTCCTGGAATCCTCCCTGCACAGCTCCGGCTATGTGGCGGAAACCGTTCAGCTGCTGACCGACCGGGGCCGAACCTATGAAAAGGATGGGGCCCTGTGGCTGAGCACCGCCCAACTGCTGCGGGAAAAGTTCCTGCGGGAGGGCAAGACCCGGGAACAGGTGGAGAAGCTGGAGCTGAAGGACGACGTGCTTCGCCGGGCCAACGGGTTTTACACCTACTTTGCCGCCGACATCGCCTACCACCGCAACAAGTTCGCCGTCCGGGGCTTCGACAAGGTGATCAACGTCTGGGGCGCCGATCATCACGGCCATGTGGCCCGCCTTCAGGCCGCGCTGGACGGCCTGGGGCTGGACGGCTCCAACCGGCTGGTGGTGGTTCTCATGCAGCTGGTGAACCTGCTCCAGGACGGCAAGCCCGTCCGTATGTCCAAGCGCTCCGGCAAGGCCATCGCCCTCCACGACCTGCTGGACGAGATCTCCGTAGACGCCGCCCGCTATTTCTTCAACTGCCGGGTTTCCACCAGCCCCCTGGACTTTGACCTGGATCTGGCCGTCCGGGAGGACTCCGAGAACCCCGTGTACTATATCCAGTATGCCCACGCCCGTATCTGCTCCCTGATCCGCAATCTGGCGGAGGACGGCGATACCGTGAAGCCCGCCGCCCAGATCAACGCCGCCCTGCTGAACAGCGAGTCGGAGCTGGCCCTGATCAAGTCCCTGTCCCAGCTGCCGGAGGAGGTCCATCTGGCCGCCCGGGACTATGACCCCAGCCGCATCAACCGCTATCTGGCGGCGCTGGCCGGTGACTTCCACCGCTTCTACAACTCCTGCCGCATCAAGGGCGAGGAGCCGGCGCTGCTGGCCGCCCGATTAAAGCTGGCCGACACCACCCGGGCTGTCCTGGCCAACGGCATGAACCTGCTGGGCATCAACGCACCTGAAAAAATGTAAAGGGGCGGTTCCCCTGCCCTCCCCTTTTGTATCCCTTGAGTTAGAAAGAGGCGCTTACCCCTGATGAAAAAGAAACCCTTTGTCACGCTGGAGCAGCTCAATGAGATCGCTGCCCACTATCCCACCCCGTTCTACCTGTATGATGAGGCCGGTATCCGGGCCACCGCCCGGGCCCTGAACCGGGCATTCTCCTGGAACCGGGGGTTCCGGGAGTATTTCGCGGTCAAGGCCACCCCCACCCCCGCGATCCTGAAAATTTTGAGGGAGGAGGGCTGCGGCTCTGACAGTTCCTCCCTGACGGAGCTGATGATGAGCGAGCGCTGCGGCTTCCGCGGCCAGGAAATCATGTTCTCCTCCAACGATACTCCCGCCGAGGAGTATGAAAAGGCCGCCGAACTGGGCGCCATCATCAACCTGGACGACATCACCCACATTGATTTCCTCAAGGAAACCATTGGCAATATTCCGGAGACCATCTCCTGCCGCTACAATCCCGGCGGCGTGTTCTCCCTGGGGGAAAGCGACGAGGGCTTCCAGGTCATGGACACCCCCGGCGAAGCCAAGTACGGCATGACCAGGCCCCAGATGTTTGAGGCATTCCGGAAGCTGAAAGCCATGGGCGCCAGGAAGTTCGGTATTCACGCTTTCCTGGCCTCCAATATCCTCTCCAACGACTATTATCCCGTCCTGGCGGGCCAGCTTTTCCGGCTGGCTGTGGAGCTCCGGGCGGAAACCGGCTGCGAGATCCAGTTTATCAACCTGTCCGGCGGCGTGGGGGTGGACTACCGCCCGGAGCAGCCCTCCAACGACATCGCCGCCATCGGCCGGGGGGTTCACCGGGTGTTTGACGAGATCCTGGTTCCCGCCGGCATGGGCGGCGTCCGCCTGTACACGGAGCTGGGCCGCTTTATGCTGGCCCCCCACGGCCATCTGGTCACCCGGGCCATCCACGAGAAGCATATCTACAAGGAGTATATCGGCGTGGATGCCTGCGCCGCCAACCTGATGCGCCCCGCCGTCTATGGGGCCTATCATCACATCACGGTCATGGGCAAGGAGGACGGCCCCTTTGACCACAAGTATGATGTGGTCGGCTCCCTGTGCGAGAACTGCGACAAGTTCGCCATTGATCGGATGCTGCCCCGCATCGACCGGGGCGACCTGCTGGTGATCCACGACACCGGCGCCCACGGCTTCTCCATGGGCTACAACTACAATGGCCGCCTGCGCTCCGCAGAGCTGCTGCT
>CAYSNK010000193.1:0-2571 GCA_964432375.1 uncultured Oscillospiraceae bacterium
TTGAGCAAAACCTCTCTGTCTCAGCGGAGAGGTTTTTCTTTCGGAGTTTCCTTAAATCGGCGAGAGCGATTTGTTCAGGGCTTCCCTTGTTCCCTGAAGAGTTCCGGGAGGAGATCCGCCGTCTCGGGATAAGCCAGCAGGCAGGCGGGCAGATCCAGGGCGGCGGCCAGCCGGATTTTCCTCTGAATGGAGCTGCCGTCGTCGAAGAGGACGAAGCGGGCCCGGCCATCCCGGCCCTGCCAGGTGAAATAGTGGGCGCAGAGCTCCGGGGAGAAGTAGGTGCGGGGCCGCAGCCCGGTCAGGCGCTGGCGCAGCTCCTCCCGGGACAGCGGGGTCCCGCTGCCCTTTTCCGCCGGGAGGACAAATTCCTCCGCGCTGCGTTCAATGGCCAGCACCACCCGCTCCGGGCCGAAGGCTCTCCCCGCCTCCGTGACGCGCCCCCGGAGGGTGCCGCCGGAGATGGCGGAGGGGATCAGCACCTTGGCGCCGGGCGCCGCCTTTCCCCACCGCTCCGGCACATAGAAGGACAGCTTCCGTTGGGAAAGGGCGGCCCCCAGCCGGACGGTCATCTCCCCCAGAGGGGGAGAGGGCGCCCCCTCCCAGTTGGCAATGACCCCGGTGAACCCCCGGGCGGAGAGCTCCCGCAGCATCAGCCGCGTAAAGTGGTCGGGGGAACCCGGCGTGCCGGGGCGGAAGTCCTGATCGTCTATCATCAGCAGGCCGCCCCGGACTGCATCGGCCAGGGGAGCCCGGAGAAGCCGCAGGCCGTCCCCCAGCCGGTAGCCCATACAGGCCACGGAAACCCCGGGGTATTGGGCCGCCTGGGACTGGGCGGCCAGGATTTGGGACGGCGGCGCGGAGAGGATCAGGGCGGGGAAATGATCGCTCACGGGACAAAGCACCTCCTGGTAAATCGCCCTTTCCGGTTGAAGCAGAGAGTCCGGAACAATACGCTGATTGCAGAATCAGTTTATTCGAGGCATCCCGGGAAACAGAACCGGAGGAAGGATCTTATGGCCATTTCTTTTATCCCAAAGCGCATCTATCCCAGCGTCTTTTCCCTGAAGCCGGAGGAATTACGGGCAGAGGGGGTTCAGGTGATCTTTGCCGACCTGGATAATACGCTGGCGCGCTACGCCCAGAAAACCGCCGCCCCGGAGCTGATCGCCTGGAAGGAGAGCCTGGACGCAGCGGGAATCCGCCTGTTCCTGATTTCCAACAGCCGGAAGCCCGCCAGAGCCGCCGCCTTCTGCCAAAGCCTGGGCATCGACTTCATCGGCCATGCCGGAAAGCCGAAGCGGGCCGGGTTCGAGCGGGCCCTGGAGCGGGTGCAGACCCCCAGGGAGAACACCGTGATGATCGGGGATCAGATCTTTACCGATGTATTGGGGGCGAACCGCGCCGGGATTCGCTCCTGGCTCATTCAGCCGGTGGCGAACGACACGGTGTTCCGCCGGTGCCGTTACGCCCTTGAGGGGATATTCCGGGTATTCTGTCGGGATGATCGGAGGAAGAGGACATGAGCGCGAAATTCGGCGTGGCGGGCAATTCCGACACCTTTTTGAACACGGTCAGCAGGGCCTCCGCCGACGCGCCGGCCTGGCTGCGGGCCATCGGACTGGATGCCTATGAGTACCAGTGCGGCAAGGGGGTTCGGGTCAGGGAGGAAACCGCCCGGCAGATTGGCAGGAATGCTGCGGAGGCGGGGATCACCCTGTCCCTCCACGGGCCTTACTTTATCAATCTGGCCAACCCGGACCCGGAAAGCCTGCGAAAGACCATCGGCTATCTCACCGGCGCCTGCCGGGTGGCCGCCCAGATGGGGGCCGGCCGGGTGATTATCCACTCCGGCGCCCTGATGAAGCGGAGCCGGAAAGAGGCGCTGGACATCGCCGCCGAATCCCTGAAGGCGGTAATCCGCGCCTGCGACGAACAGGGCTATGGGAATATCAGCCTGTGCCCCGAGACCATGGGGAAGATCAATCAGCTGGGGGATCTGGAGGAGGTGCTGGCCCTGTGCAGCCTGGACGAGCGCCTGGTTCCCTGCATCGACTTCGGCCACCTGTATGCCAGGAGCCTGGGGGAGCTGAACGGCAGGGCCGCCTGCGAGAGGATATTAAACCGGATCGAGGAGGCGCTGGGCGAGGAGCGGGCCAGTCGGTTCCACAGCCACTTCTCCAAGATCGAATTTACCCCCAAGGGCGGCGAGTACAGGCATCTCCGGTTCCGGGACCCCGGCTGGGGGCCGGAGTTTGAGCCGTTGGCGGAGGCGGTGGCCCGGCGAGGCTGGAGCCCCACCGTGATCTGTGAATCCGCCGGCACCCAGAGTGAGGACGCCCTGGAGATGAAAGCTGTCTATCTCTCGGTGAGCGGGAGCAGAAAATCCTCCCCGGACTGAAAAATTTCCCGAATTGGGAAAAGGCCCTTGCCAAATAGCATGGAATGGCATATAATAGGAATACAATTTGGAGGGCTATGCTTCTCCTGAAAAGAAGAAAAAATAAACGGAGGAATTTAATATGGCTACGATTACTGCCGGCGATTTCAGAAACGGCAAGACCTTTGAATATG
>CAYSNK010000194.1:0-2568 GCA_964432375.1 uncultured Oscillospiraceae bacterium
GATCTATTTAGACCCCGCCAACCCCGGCTTCCCGGCGGAGCCGGTTCTGCCCCCGGAGGCCCTTTCCGCCCTGCGGGCGGAGCGAACCCGCTGGCTTTGGGCCAGGCTCAACGAACTGGCCGGAGACTGCGTGATTGGCCGCACGGAGCCGGAGGCGGGGATTTTAGAGGCGGAGTTCCCGGCCATGGAGGGGACAAAGCTGGCGGCGCTGCTGCGGGAGCAGGGGGTGTTTTGCGCCGCGCTGCCGGGGGGCAGGGGGGTGCGGTTTACTCTGTCCGCCGGACAGCCCCTTGAACCCATCGACACCCTCCAGATGGTGCTGATGACCCTGCTGGACATTGCGTGATTTGGCTGTCAAGAGACAACAAATGTTCGATTTTTCGCCAAAAAAGAACCTTTTTTGGCTGAAACCGCCCTGGAAACGGGATATTTTACAAAATCCCAAAAAATTGGCCGTAAATTGTCAGGATGCTGAAATTTTGGCGGGAAATAGCAGGTTATGTAAACCGGTTTTCCACCTTTTCCACCGGGTTTTCCACAGGGCCGGATGTGGAAAAGTATGTGGAAAAGGTGGAAATCTTTTAGAGCGCCGGGGGAAAACCGGAAAATCGCTAACAATTTCACGGAAAAAAGAATTACAAAAAAAGGGAGGAAATGTTGAAAAATATCGACGAAAGCCTAAACCTGTCTTTTAAAAAAAGTCTTGACAGAAAGTTTACATGGGGGAAACCCGCGCCCGTCTCCTGCGCAAACCCGGGCGATGGGCGCTCGGTTTCACTTTTTCCGCAGGCTGAAATTCCGCCGAAGCACCCCGGGGCCCCTCCAGGCAAAGGCCCGGTTTCCGTAAGCCTGCTGAAAGGTGCGGTTGGTCAGCCCCGCCAGATCCTCCGGGTGCAGGGAGGAGAGATAGGGCAGGCCCGCCTCCCGGCCGGTCAGATCCTCCAGGGGGGAGAGGGCCGGCTCCCGGTTATAGGGGCAGACCTGCTGGCACAGGTCACAGCCCCAGATCAGGGGATGGGCCTGCAAAAGCCCCTCCTGCTCCGGCGTCAGGGGCTTTTTCGTCTGGGTCAGGGCGGAAAGGCACTTTGACTCGTCAAAGGTTTGCTGCCCCAGGGCACCGCCGGGGCAGGCGCTCACACAGGCGTTGCAGCCCACACAGCCGGGGGACGGGGCCTCCGCCGACTGCAAGGGCAGATCGGTCAGGATGGTTCCCAGAAAGATCCAGGAGCCGTAGGGCGGCAAAATCACCAGGCCGTTCCGCCCCTGAATCCCCAGCCCGGCCAGCCGGGCGATCTCCCGCTCCGGCAGGGGGGAGCTGTCCACGCCGGGAACAAAGCGGTTTTCCGGGTATAGCTTCCGCAATTCCCCGCACGCGGAGGTCAGGCGGCGGGTGATGGCCTGGTGGTAGTCCTCCCCTCTGGCGTACAGGGACAGATTCCCCGGCCTTGACCCGGCGTAATAGGGAAAGGCCGCCACCAGTACGCCCCCGGCCCGGGGGCAGAGGGCGTTTGCCTGCTCCAGGGCGGCGCCGGAAAGGGCCAGATCCCCAAAGGCGCAGGCGCCCCAGGCCGCCGCGCCGCAGGCGGCGAAGATCCGGTCAAAGGCGGGTTCCGTCACAGAACACTCCTCCCCTCTCAGGCCCAAAAGGTCACAGCAATGCTGCTGATGGAAAACAGGATGACAAAGGCCAACATTCCCCAGGAGGTAAAGGCGGCCCTCCAGCAGCCGGGCAGGGAGGGCCGGTTGGGGAACAGCCCCTTTAAATCCCGGAGAAAGACCACCAGCCCCGCCGCCATGAGAAGATAGATCAGCACGGTGTAAATTGCGGAGGCCAATTCGTAGGGCTCCAGCGCAAAGACAACTACGGAACCCAGCAGGTTCAGCAGAGCATGGAGGGCGATGGTATAGCGGATGCGGCCGGTTTTTACCACCACGCAGCCGAAGAGCACCCCCAGCGCAAAGGCGTAAAACGCCTGGAACAGGTTGCTGTGGAAGAGGGCAAAGAGCAGGGCGCTCATCACGATGGCGAAGGTTTCCCCCATGGGCAGCAGGCGGCGGAACACCATCCGGCGGAAAATCAGTTCCTCGCAGACGGGGGCCACGATCACCATAAACAGGAACATTGCGCCCAGGGACAGGTCCTCCGTGGCGGCGTCCAGCAGGTTGCCCAGGTCGCGGCCCGTCAGCAGGGTGATGGCCGCCACCAGCAGGGAGGTCAAAAGGCTGGCGGAGTACATCAGGCCGATGGATTCCGCCACCAGCTTGCCCATCCGCTTCGGGGTCAGCCCCCGCTCCCTGGGAACGGCCTGGGGAAGGGGACGCAGAACCAGCCACAGCAGCAGCGGCGCAATGCCATAGGAGATGATGTCGTTCAGGAGCATCAGCAGGCCGGCGTGATAGAGCAGCATCGGGTTGACTCTCAAAACGATCAGCTGGCATCCAACGCCCAGGGCCAGCACACAGACCATATAAACCAGCATCCCAACGCCGATCCGGGAGCACCCTCGGCGCATATCAGAAAGGGAATCCATAAAAGCACCTCGCTGTATCGCATTGTATCGTATCTAA
>CAYSNK010000195.1:0-2542 GCA_964432375.1 uncultured Oscillospiraceae bacterium
GGCGCCCCACGGCATGAATCTTTACTGCTCCCTCTCTGCGGAAAGAATCCGCTTTACCCGGGTGATGACGGCCTGCACCGCTTTGTTAATTGCATCCACCATGATGTTGGCGGAGAGGGACACCTCGAAGGCCAGCAGCACAAACACCGCCAAGACCAGCCAGGCGCCGGTGGACAGGGACCATTTCAGCGTGAAGATGGGGGCCAGCACGGTGGCCGCGAAGAAGAACGCCACCACGCAGAAGCCCATCAGCACCTTTCTCAGCAGATTGTAGGGCTTGCAGGTCCGGTGGATCATCAGCAGGCCCACCACGCCCACCACAATGGTGCAGATGGTACTCAGCTCGTTTTCAGACAGTTTAAAAACGGTGAAGAAGAGCACCACGCCGATGCTCAGTACCAGGTCGCTTATGGCGGAGGGCAGCGCCCGATAGACCACGTTGGAAAGGAAATGGCCGCGAATCAGGCTGTTGTTGGGCTCCAGGGCCATGACAAAGGACGGGAGGCCGATGGTGATGGCGGAAACCAGGGACATCTGTGCGGCGGAGAAGGGATAGGTAAAGGTGAAAATCAGGGAGATCACCGCCAGACACAGGGAGAAGATATTTTTCACCAGATAGAGAGAGGCGGAACGCTCGATGTTGTTGATGACCCGCCGGCCCTCCGCCACCACGGAGGGCATGGCGGAAAAGTCCGACTCCAGCAGCACGATATGGCTGACCTGGCAGGCCACCTGGCTGCCGGAGGCCATCGCCACAGAGCAGTCCGCCTCCTTCAGGGCCAGGACGTCGTTGACGCCGTCACCGGTCATGGCAACCGTGTGGCCCGCATCGTGCATGGCGCGAACCAGCTTCCGCTTCTGCTCCGGGGTGACCCGGCCAAACACCGTGTACGCCTCGGCAGCCTCCGAGATCTCCTCGTCGCTCTCCAGGGTACGGGCGTCCACATATTTTTCGGCGTTGGGGATTTCGGCGCGGCGGGCCACCTCAGAAACCGTCACCGGGTTGTCGCCGGAGATCACCTTGACGGCTACCCCCTGCTCCCGGAAGTAGCGGAAGGTTTCGGGGGCCTCGGGGCGGATCTTGTTTGCCAGCAGGATCAGGCCCAGAGGGGTGATTTCGCCAAAGAGGGGATCATCCTCCAGCTTTCCGCCGTAGCCCGCCAGCAGCAGCACCCGGCAGCCCAGCTCGGAGTAATGCTCGATGATCTCCCGGTATTCTTCGTAATCCTCCGCCAGGATATTTTCCGGCGCCCCCAGCAGATAGGTGCCGTTCTTGGGGAAAGCGGCGCCGCCGTATTTCCGGGCGGAGGTGAAGGGGAGTGTGGCGGAGGGCTTGTGGGCGGCCTTGGCGGTGAAATAGCGCTTCAGGGCCGCCATCGTTTCATTGTCGTTCTGCATCGAATAGACATAGTCCGCCATAATGCCCCGAAGCTCCTCCTCCGTGGCAAGCTCATCGTCCAGAACCACCAGATCCTCCACCACCATCTTGGCCTCGGTGATGGTTCCGGTTTTATCCACGCAGAGGGTGTCCACCCGGGCCAGGGTTTCAATACAGCCCATCTCATGCACCAGGGTCTTTTTCTGAGCCAGGCGGAGCACGCCCGCCACCAGAGCCAGGGAGGTCAGCAGATAAAGCCCCTCGGGAATCATGCCCACCAGGGAGGCCACGGTGGAGACCACCCCGTCCGGGATGCTGTTGCCCAGAATATGGATCTCCTTAATCGCCATCAGGATGCCCAGGGGGATGATGATAATGCCGATCACCATGACCATGCGGCTCAGGGAGCGCATCATCTCAGACTGGGGGGGCTGCTTCTGCTGCTTGGCCTGGAGGGTCAGCTTGGACATATAGGAGTCCGCGCCCACGGCGGTCAGCCTGGCCTTGCACTGGCCGGAGACGACAAAGGCGCCGGAGAGCAGACTGTCGCCCACATCCTTGCGCAGCTCATCCGCCTCGCCGGTCAGCAGGGCCTCGTTCGCCAGGACGCTGCCCTCCACCACAACGGCGTCCGCATAGATCTGATCCCCGGCGGAAAAAACGGCAATGTCATCCCGGACGGCGGAGTGGACGGAGATTTTTCGCAGCTCCTTGTCCCGGATCACCTTGCCCTGGGGATTTGCCAGCAGGTTCAGCTCGTCCAGCTTCTTCTTGCTCCGGATCTCCTGGACAATGCCAATGACGATATTGGCCAGCACCACAGCCATAAAGCTCAGGTTGTACCAGGCGCCCACCAGGATAATGCAGAGGGCCAGCAGGAAGAAAATCATGTTGAAGTAGGTAAACACATTGGAGCAGATGATCTCTTTCAGGGATTTGGAGCCGGAGCCCACCTGGGTATTCTGGTAGCCCTGCTTGATCCGCTCCTTCACCTGTAAGCTGGAAAGGCCCCACTCCGGGTCGGCCTCTACCACAGGGAGAAACGGGCGCTCGTCAAATTCCTCCTCCGGGGTGCGGCTCCGTCTGCCGACGGCCTTTTTCGGGGGAGCTTTTTTTCCTCTAGCCAAGGAATCACGTCCTTTGTCAAGATTCTATCATACTGTG
>CAYSNK010000196.1:0-2517 GCA_964432375.1 uncultured Oscillospiraceae bacterium
TCCGGCGGAAAAGAGCCGCCGCCCGGCCACAGACGATTAAATCAGAGTTTCCTTAATACAGCGGCAGCCCGCCGGTGAACCGGTCGGCCCGTTCCACCTCCAGGGGCTCCAGGGCCAGGCAGGTATAGGTAGGCGCGCCGTGGAACTCGGTCATGCCCGCATCCCGGATGAGGGCGCAGAGGACTCCCGCCTCCTTCGCCCGGTTTGCAAGCTCCAGCAGGGCCGCCTCCCCATCCACATAGACGCAGACTTTTGCCACGCCGTACCGGAACCAGTCGGTGAGGGGAGAGGCTCCCTTATCCCCCGGCGGCACCGCGATCCAACCGTCCTCCGTCACCTGAACGTCGCTGAGACGCCCCTCCCTGGCCAGGGCCATCAGCACCGCCTCCACGCAGGCGTGGCCTGCCTGGGCCGCAATTTTGCCCTTTCGCATTTTCAGATCGCGCCGCACCACGATCATCTGCTTTGCCTGATACACGGTGTCCTCCGATTTTACCGATCCAGCCGGTCTACTGCCGCAGCCAGTATTTTCGCATGGTCAAAGGCCAGACCGTCATTTTCCAGCAGATCCCAGCGGGTTTCCCGGGCAAGGGGATTTTCCACCACGTCTCCCCGCAGGCGCGCGGTCAGCCGTTCGTCCCCCTCCTCCAGGAGAAGGAGCAGTTCCTCCCCCTCGCGGCGCCAGGACAGCCGGAACCATCTGGCGTCCCGGGCGTCATCCGCCGCCCTGACCGGGAGGCGGCCCCTGTCCAGCAGAGTGCAATAGGCGCAGGTGATGCTCCAGCCCCTGGGGTCCCGGTCCGGGTCGCCAAACACCCCCAGCAGGGTGGTGGGGATCTGTTCCAGGCCGGTTTCCTCCCGCAGCTCCCGGACGGCCGCTTTCCATGGCGGCTCCTGGAGCTCCACAAAGCCGCCGGGCAGCGCCCACCTGCCCAGGCAGGGATGTCCACCCCGGCGGATGAGCAGCACGGAATAGCCCGCCTCCTCCCTGGACAGCAGCACCTGATCCGCAGTTACGGAGGGATGGGGCCAGTTCCCGGGCCGGTAGGCAGCCAGGAACTGGGCCTCCGTCAGGCCGTTTTGATCTCTCAGTTCAGACATTGTTCTTTCCTCCTGTACAGAATCACATTCTACACACATCAGTATATCATAAACTTTCAACTTGCACAATTCGTTTCTCTCTGCTATAATCAGGTTGCAAAAATTTTATTATCGGGAGGCCACCCCTCTATGACCTACAAGGAAGAATTTATCACCTTTATGGTGCGCTCCGGCGTCCTGACCTTTGGGGACTTTGTCACCAAGTCCGGCCGCAGGACCCCTTACTTCATCAACACCGGCAATTATAAGACCGGCGCCCAGGCCGCCAAGCTGGGCGACTACTATGCCGCCTGCATGAATGAAAATCTGGACGGCAGCGTCACCGCCCTGTTTGGCCCGGCCTATAAGGGGATTCCCCTGGTGGTTGCCGGCTCCGCCGCGCTCTATCGCAGCTATGGCCGGGATCTGCCTTACTGCTTCAACCGCAAGGAGGCGAAGGATCATGGGGAAGGCGGCTCCATGGTGGGCTATCAGCCCAAGGACGGGGACGTGATTGCCATTGTGGAGGATGTCGTCACCGCCGGCACCGCTGTGCGCGAGTCCATCGCCCTGTTCAAAAACATTGCTGACGTAAAGATCGCCGATCTGTTTGTCTCCGTTGACCGGATGGAGCGGGGCACGAAGAACTGCTCCACCCTGGACGAGCTGCGCCGGGACTACGGCATCAAGGTCTGCCCCATCGTCACCGTCAGGGAGATCATCGCGTTCCTGCACAACAACCCCATCGATGGCAGGATCTACATCGACGACGGGATGAAGAGGCGGATGGAGGACTATCTGGCGGAGTACGGCCCAAGGGAATGATGGAATGATATGGGCATTCACGATGAACACAGGAAACGGGTAAAGGCCCGTTATCTGGAATTTGGCGCTGAAATATTCGACGATTATCAGCTGCTGGAACTGTTCCTATTCTATTCCAATCCCCGGGCGGACGTCAATCCCCTGGCGCATCAGCTGATCCATCACTTCGGCTCGCTGCCCGCTGTGCTGAATGCCTCTGTGGAGGAGCTGACAGCCGTCAAGGGGGTGGGCACACACACCGCCATCAGCCTCCGTCTGATTTCCGACCTGACCCGCCGGAGCCGGATGGCCCGGTGCTCCGGAAAGAACCTCATCACTTCCGCAGATGACGCGGCGGATTACCTGATCCCCTACTTTTATGGTTCCCGGGTGGAGCAGGTCTATCTGCTCTGCCTGGATTCCCGGGGCAGAATCTTGCATTGCAGCCACCTGTGCGACGGCACGCCAAATTCCGCTGCCTTTGACCAGCGGGAGCTGATCTCCGCCGCGCTGGAGCATCAGGCATCCGCCGTCCTGCTGGCCCACAACCACGTCAGCGGCGCCGTTGAGCCATCTCAGGAGGATTTGGATGTCACCCGGAACGCAGCCCAGGCCCTCCGGTTCATCCATGTG
>CAYSNK010000197.1:0-2472 GCA_964432375.1 uncultured Oscillospiraceae bacterium
TGCATTTTCGAGAGAGCTTGTCGAGTTCTTCGACAAGCTCAGGGCGCACCGCTTGGTGCGCCCTCTGCTTTTTCCTATCTGGTTAATCAATCAGGCCCTTTTCTCTCACGCGGACTTGCTGCCCCGGGCCTTGACCGCCGCGCCGATGACAATGAGCAGGATGCCCACGCCAATGCCCAGGAACAGGGAATCGAAGGGCAGGCTCATCATTTTTCCCACGAACACGGCCACGGGGCCGACAATGATGGAGGCAATCGCCCACTTGTGATCCACCTTGCCCGGGAAAAACAGCGCCGCGCACAGGGGGGCAAACACCGCCGCCGCCCGGAGGCCCATGGACATAAACGCGAAGTTCAGGATCATATCTCCCAGGGAACCCATGGACAGGACGCAGGCCAGAACCAGCACCACCACCATCCAGATCCGGCCCATGAACTTCTGCTTCCTCGCGCCGTCGAAGCGGTGGGTAAACCGGTCGAGAATGTCCTCGTTCAGCACAAAGGAGATGCCCAGGGCCAGCCCTGCGCCGGTGCCCACCACGGCGATGAACAGGGTGCCCAGCACAACGCCGGATAAGCCGGCGGGCATGAAGTTTGTGACGAAGGTGGTCAGGGCGGTCTTTGCCGCCAGGCCGGGGAAGTTGGCCCGCATATACAGGCCGACCAGGATGCCGCCGATGCCGATGGGCGGGATCAGAAAGGTGGAAACCAGGGCGCCTGTCCGGGCAGCGCCTTCGCTCCTGGCGGAGAGGACTGCCTGGGCATAGGTCTGGGTGGTCAGCACCCCCAGCAGCAGGGAAACCCCCGCGCCGATGTCGGTGCCCGCGCCCCGGGCCAGGAGGCTGAAGAAGGGGACGCCCTCGGGATTCTCGATGCCATCGACCATGGCGGCAAAGCCGCCCACGCCGCCGACCATCCGCAGCACCAGAATGCCGGAGCCGATCATGGCGACATACAGCAGCGCCAGCTTCAAAATACCCACCATACCGGCGCCCTTCCGTCCGCCAATCACCACATAGAGGATCATAAAGACGGTGGAGATCACCAGCTCCCAGGTCAGGCCCAGCTCCGGGAACAGCACAGCCAGGACAGCGGAGGCGGCGATCATCTGGGAGATGATGTTGATAAAGGTGCCGATGGTGTTCAGAATAGAGGCGGACATCCCGGCAACCGGGCCGAACTCATGCTCCACCATGCCGATCAGGGTGTGGCCCCCGTTTCTCCGGAGGGGGCCCACAAACAGCAGCGCCAGCACCAGGCAGGAGATGCCGCCGCCCAGGGTAAACCACCAGGCGGACATCCCGTAGTTGTAGGCAAGCTGGGCGGTGCCCACGGTGGAGGAACCCCCCACCAGCGTACCCATGATGATCCCGGCGGTGACCGCCGCCCCGTTCTTGGAGGCGCTGCCCTTGGCCTTTGTGCCGGAATAGACGCTCAGGCCCAGTATCAGCGCAATGGTCAGCACAACGCCCAGCATTTGGTATCCATTCATATCAAGTTTTCCTTCCCTTTTCTACAGAAGATAGAATGAAAAGGACGCTGCATACCCACCCTTTTTCAGTCAGTGGATACGCTTTGAACCCTAAAGACGAAAAAAAGTAAGCCAACAGAACCCAGCCCCTCCGGGCTGCGTTTCGTTGGCTTTTGTGCGAATTTCCGTCCCGCTGTTGCGGGAACCCTTCGCAAAAACAACTGCGTGATTGTGAGGGAAAATTACCCCTCTTTCAGCATCTCGAAATACTCGCTCCCCACCATTTTCATCGCGGTGATCAGAGCCCGCTTCAGATGGCCGTGATACTTGTGCTCCACGGTGGCCACCAAAGGCTCGATCCCCTTCTCCATGCAGTAGCCCACCAGCATCGAATTGACGAACTCCTTGGCGATCCCGGTGACCATGGTACACTCGGCGCTGTGAATCACCCCGGTTTCCAGGTCGATGATGACCACCAGGGCCAATTCGTCATAGATTTTCTGGGCCGTTGTATTGGAGGGCAGCTTCGCGTACCCTGAAAACAAAACCAAATCCATCTCACTCTTCTCCCATCAGAGGGCCGAACCCCGCATCCCATGCCCGATCCCTCCGGAGGCTTTCCGGAGGGAGGGCAGAGGATAAGGCCATGCCATATTGGCTCCGGGGCTGACGGTCAGCCCCGGACGCGATGATAAAGGAAAGGCTTTCCTGCGCAGCCCCTGTCCGCCGGAACAATCAGACCGGATCGTCCAGGAACTTCTGCTGCAGGCGGAACACCTCAAAGAGCTGCTTATCCCGCTTTGCCTTCAGCTCATCGGTATCTACACCGGTGTAATCATAGAAGCCCTTGCCGGATTTCAGGCCCAGCTCGCCCTTTTCCAGGTGTTCGGCCAGGACGTCAGGCATCTCGTCGCCGTGCTCCGGCATGGTGTAGGATTTATTCTTGTAGTTGTTGGCGGTCATATCCAGGCCGCCGAAGTCCATGCGCTTGCACAGGCCCAG
>CAYSNK010000198.1:0-2467 GCA_964432375.1 uncultured Oscillospiraceae bacterium
TTGGTTCAGCGGTTCCCTATTGCTTTTTTGTGAGAAACGCGGTAAGATAGGATAAAGACTGAAATCCGGGAGGAATCCCTTATGAATTATAAACGGTTGGGCGTTGTTGGCGGCGGGAATATGGCCCAGGCCATTCTCCGGGGCGCCATCAACGAGGTGATCTGGTCGGACGAGATCTGTGTCTCCAACCCCCATCTGCAAAAGCTGGGCCTGCTGCGCAACCAGGGGGTGCGGATTACGACGGACAACCGGGAGGCCGCCCGGTTCGGCGACGTGGTTTTGCTGGCGGTAAAGCCCCAGCAGATGGAAGGGGTCTTGGAGGAAATCGGCGACCTGCTGGAGGGCAAGACGGTTCTCTCCATCGCCGCCGGCTATTCCCGCCTCCGGCTGAAGGAATTGCTGCCCAAGTCCTTTATTATCTGCGCCATGCCCAATCTCCCGCTGACCCTGGGGAAAGGGGCAACCGCCATCACCCCCATGGAGGATGTGCCCAGGGCCGCCTACCGCTTCGCCAGCTCCCTGTTTATGAAAACCGGCGGCGTTTTCATTGTGCCGGAGGAAAAGCTGAATGACATCATCCCGGTGAACGGCTCCGGCCCCGCTTTCTTCTTCCGCATTGCGGAGCTCATGGCCAGGGAAGCGGAAAGCCGCGGCATCCAGTATGAGATGGCCGTTATGATGCTGGCCCAGACCATGGCGGGCTCCGCCGAAATGATCCTGAAATCCGGCAAAACCCTGCCGGAGCTGACCCAGGAGGTCTGCTCTCCCGGCGGCGCCACCCTTGCCGGTCTCTCCGCATTGGAGGACGGGGATCTGGCCGGGGTGTTCAAGGAGGCGTTCCGGCGCTGCATCGACCGGGCCAACGAGCTGGGGAAATAACCGTTCTGTTTGTCCGACCCGCCGCATAGGATTGTCCCGGAGGCGAGGCGGATGAATGGAACTCTGATACGGGCCGCGAGGCGGAAACTGGGGGGAATGGCGCCGGCGGCGGCGGTGCTGGCCGCCTCCTATTCCCTCGGGGCGGTGCTGGGCAGCTTGTGCGCCCGGGCTGCGGAGGCAGCGGCGCTGTCCGACTCCCTGAACCGGTGCCTTGCGGCGGTGCGGGCCGGAACCCTGAACGCGGAATGGCTGCCCCTCATCTGGAAATGCGTGCGTTTCCCGGCGGTGGTGTTCCTCTTCGGCTTTTCCGCCCTGGGGCTGGCGGTGATCCCGGCGGTGCTGGGGGCGGAGGGGTTCACCCTGGCGTTTTCCGTCTCCGCGTTTCTGCGGGTATATGGGGCGGCCGGATACCTCCCCGCCCTGGCCGCCCTTGGACTTGGGGGCTTCGCGGCCCTGCCCGCGCTGGTGGTGTTGGGGCTGCAGGGCTGGCAAGCCTCCGGCCGGTTGGCGGAACGGCTGAAAACCGGAAGAAAAACGGCCATTTATGGCGGAGACTATTGGGAGGGCTGCGCCCTGTGCGGCTTTCTGACCGTGCTTCGGATCATAATAGAAAAATTTGCTGTGCTGCCGCTGCTGGCGGCGGCGATAGAGAAAATGTGATGTCATTGAAAGAGAGAGAATTGCCTGCGCTGCTCCAGGATTTTGGGCAGTATTTAAAAGACGAACGGGGGGCGGCGCCCAATACCCTGGCCTCCTATTTGCGGGATCTGGAGCAGTTTTCCGACTGGCTGCAAAGTCAGGGATTGGAGGATCTGTCCCACGTCACCAGCGGCACAGTAAAGCGCTATGCCGCGTGGCTGGAGGGGGCGGGCAAGAGCCCGGCCACCGTGACCCGCTGCCTGGCCTCGGTTCGCTGCCTGTGCCGCTGGCTGTGCCGGAACGGGCTGCGGACGGACAACCCCGCCGAGGGAATCCGGACGAAAAAGGTGGAAAAAAAGTCCCCCTGTATTCTGACCAGCCAGGAGGTCGAGCGCCTGCTGGCCCAGCCTCAGTGCGTGGACGGCAAGGGGTGGCGGGATCACGCCATGCTGGAGCTGCTCTATGCCACGGGCATTCGGGTGTCCGAGCTGATCTCCCTGGACGTGGAGGATGTGAAGCTGAACACCGCCGTGGTTCGCTGCGCCAACCGGAAGAAGGAGCGGGTGATCCCGATCTATCCGGAGGCGGTCAGAGCTCTGCGGGACTATCTGCGCCGGGCGCGCCCAGCCATGGCCGTGCCCGGAGAGAGCGCCTTGTTTGTCAACGTGTCCGGAACCAGGATGACCCGGCAGGGCTTCTGGAAAATCATCAAGGGCTATCAGGTCAAGGCGGGCATCGAGACGGAGATCACCCCCCTGACCCTGCGCCACTCCTTTGCGGTTCACCTGCTGGAAAACGGCGCGGATCTCCAGGCGGTGCAGGAAATGCTGGGCCATGCGGAGCTGTCCTCCACCCGGGTGTATGCCAGGATGCTGGATCAGCGGCTGAAAGAGGTCTATAACCAGGCCCACCCCATGGCATAATCCACCGGCGAAAGAACAAATCCCCC
>CAYSNK010000199.1:0-2456 GCA_964432375.1 uncultured Oscillospiraceae bacterium
AGATCAACCTGAAGGCCATGAAGCTGCTGCCCCGGGGCGGCTATCTGGCCACCTGCTCCTGCTCCCACTTTATGACCGACAGCCTCTTTCAGGAGATGCTCCGCTCCGCCGCCGCAGACGCCCAGGTCTCCCTGCGGCAGATCGAGGCCCGGCAGCAGGGCCCGGATCACCCCATCCTCTGGAACGTGCCGGAAACCGATTATCTGAAATTCTACCTCTTTCAGGTTGTTTAACGTTGTCCGCAAGAGAAAAAATTGGCTCCCCGGCGGGAAATCGCCGGGGAGCCGTTCTTTTGCGGTGTGTCAGTGAATCAGAGCTTAGCCCTCATAGGTCCAGTCGTAGCCGGTGATCTCGGCAGCCTTCTCCAGGATCTTGACCATGCCCTCGGTCTTGCCGTTGGCAGCGGCGGTCTCCAGAGCGGAGGCAGCCTTCGCCTCGAAGTTGGCAGCCCAAATGGTGTCCTTATCCTCGTCGGACAGGACGACGATGGGATTGCCGGTGGCCTCCTCGATGGTGGCCAGGTTGGTTTCGATCTCGTCGTCATACTTGGACATGGACCATTCCTGAACTGCGTCGGAGGCGGCCTGGATGATGGTCTGCTGGTCGGCGGTCAGGCCGTTCCACCAATCCAGGTTGGCGGAGATGAAGTTGCCCGCAGAATAGGTGCCGTCCAGAGTCCAGTAAGGAGCCACATCATACCACTGCATGGAAACCATGGGGGTCAGGCCCATCTGGGTGGCGTCGATCAGGCCGCGCTGCAGCGCGTCATAGCAGTCGCCAGGGCCGACAGCAGTGACCTGGAAGCCCAGGGCCTCGAAGATCGCGGCGTCCATGTTGCCGAAGGAGCCGCAGTTGGAGACCAGACTGGCCAAATCGGTGAACTCATACTTGGTGCAGAACGCGTTGGCGCCGCCGGGGAGGACGTTCAGATAGATGATGTTGTTGTCAGCGGCCTCCTGCTGGATCAGGGCGGAGGTCTCGGGGTCGTCAAACATCAGGGTGGTGAAGAAGTCCAGAGCAGCCTCTGTGCCGCCGGGGGCAAAGCTGGGGAAGCCCAGATAGTTCAGCGTGCCGATGTGAGGCATGTGGCCGAAGGTGGTCATGTTGATTGCGCCGGAGGACAGGGCGTCCAGAACGTCGGCATCCGCATAGACGGTACCGCCCCAGTACACTTCAACGGTGATGGCGCCGTTGGAATACTCGTCCAGATAGGAGATCCACTGGTTGATGATCTCGCCGCCGGTTTCGGTCTGGTTATAGGTGGTGTTAAAGGTGATGTTCAGGGGGTCGCAGTCAATGGGGGTAAATTCACCCTCCTCTGCGGGGGCCTCGGCGGTTTCAGCCGGGGTCTCGGCGGCGTCGGTTTCAGCCGGTGCCGAAGTCTCTGCCGGTGTCTCGGCAGCAACGCTCTCAGCGGGAGCGCTTGACTCGGCGGAGGTATCGCTGGAGCCGCCGCAGGCCGCCAGCGACAGGACCATAGCCAGGGCCATGATCAGCGCGAGTAGTTTTTTCATTTTTTCATTTCCTCCTTAGAAATTTTTTAAGATTTCCTCTATTGTAACGCTTTCGCGGTACAAACACAGTGAGTGCGCCGCTCTGTCCGGTCATAGTCCGGCAGCGCCCAGCACGGTGGGCAGCCACAGGGCAATCTGGGGGAACAGGGCGATGATCAGCACCACAACGATCTCGCAGACGAAGTACGGAACCACACCGGCGAAGATCTCGCTGGGGCTGATGCGCAGGGCGTTGGAGGTGGCGAACACGTTCATGCCGATGGGCGGGGTCAGGCCCGCGATCTCGCAGACAAAGCACAGGGTGATGACCAGAACGTAGGGACTGTAACCAACCGCGTTCAGCACAGGGAACACCACGGGAACGGTGATGATGATGATGGAAACCACGTCCATGCAGCAGCCGCAGAACACATACAGCAGCAGCACCAGGCAGAAGATCAGGAAGGGAGGCGCGTTCAGCCCCGCGATCAGGTTGGCCAGGCTATCAGCCAGACCGGTTGCGGAGACAAAGGAGCCGAACAGCTGTCCCGCCACGATGATGGGGAACACGCCGGCCTCCATGCAGGCGGAATCCCACATATTCCAGGCGATGCGCTTCAGGGGTATCCGCTTTGCGAAGGCATAAACCGTCACGGCCACAGCGCCGATGGCGCCGCCTACGGTGGCGGTGAACCAACCGATGAAGGTGCCGCCGATGATCAGCCCGAACAGGCACAGGATGGGCACCAGCAGAATGAGGCTCTTCAGCTTTTCCACAATGGGAACCTTGGGGCCGCCGCCCTTGGGGATGCTGCCCTTGGAGAAGAAGCTGATCAGCAGGACGGTGATGGCCAGGGCAACTGCCGTAAAGATGCCCGGGCCGATGCCGGCCATCAGGCAGGTGCCCACGTTCATGGTGATGGGGGAGATCATGCAGTACATGATGATGGCCATGGAGGGCGG
>CAYSNK010000200.1:0-2444 GCA_964432375.1 uncultured Oscillospiraceae bacterium
TCGGAGCAAGCGATCAATCGCTTGCTCCGACTTGGTGCACGAGGCGGGAGTCGAACCCGCACGTCCTTGCGAACACTGGCACCTGAAGCCAGCGAGTCTACCAATTCCACCACTCGTGCATCCTATTTTATTCCGTGCTCCGTGCCTGATGAAGCACAAGGGATATGTTACTCTTTTCGCCCCGGAATGTCAAGGGTTTTCCGTTACTTTTTCCCGATGTTTTTCTCGTAAAGGATGACCAGGCCGTCCAGCAGCAGGTTTTCGTCATAGATGATCTTCCTGCGGCAGTGGGGAACCACGATGCGGGAGAGGCCGCCGGTAATCACAGCGGTGACAGGGCAGCCCAGGGAATCCTCCACCCGGTCGATCAATCCGTCCAGCATGGCGGCATGGCCATAGATCACGCCGGCCTGCATACAGTCCACTGTGTTTTTGCCGATGACCTCATTGGGGGTATCAAGGTTGATATAGGGCAACTGGGCGGCCCGGGCGGACAGGGCATCCACAGAAACCCGCATACCCGGGATGATCATGCCGCCAATGTATCTGCCGCAGGCGTCCAGAACGGAGAGGGTGGTGGCGGTGCCCATATCGAAAATCACAGTGGGCTTGGGGTATTTGGCGGAGGCGGCCACCGCATCCACCACCAGGTCGCTGCCCAGCTTATCGGGGGAATCCGTGCGGATATTCAGGCCGGTTTTCAGGCCGGAGCCCACCACCAGGAACGTCTGCCCCGTGAGCCGCTTGACGGTTTCGCTCATCACCTTTTTCAGTTCGGGCACCACCGAGGAGATGATGCCGCCCTCGATCTGGCCGCAGGAGACGCCGTTCATTTTCAAAATGCCCTCCAGCATCAGGGCAAACTCATCCTCGGTTTTATTGCGGTCGGTGGAGATCCGGGCGGTGAAGCGCAGCCGCCTTTCCTCAACGCAGCCCAGAACAATATTTGTATTGCCAATATCAATGACAAGAACCATAGCCATATCCTCCGTACGCCAGAAACCGCCTGATCCGGAAAGAATCAAAGCGCTGGAAATTCAAACACTGGTATTATAGAGTAAAACGCCGGGAAAAACAAGTTCTTTTCCGATTTTGCAAAAAGAGTTTACAGGCCGGGCGGAATTTGATATACTTGGTGTGTTCTCTGAAAGAAAAGGGGCCCGCCGGAGCGGGCTCCGGCAAAAGGAAGGAGAAAACCATGCTGACAGGAAAAACCGTTGTTTTGGGCGTGACGGGGGGGATTGCCTGCTACAAGGCCGCGTCTTTGGCCTCGCTCCTGGTAAAAAACCATTGCAACGTCCAGGTGATTATGACGGAAAACGCGACCCGGTTTATCACGCCGCTGACCTTTGAACAACTGACCGGCAACAAGGCCCTTGTGGATACCTTTGACCGCAATTTCCAGCACAAGGTTGAGCATATCGCGGTGGCGGATCAGGCGGATCTGGTTCTGATTGCCCCGGCCACCGCCAATGTGATTGCTAAGCTGGCCCATGGCCTGGCCGACGATATGCTGACCACCACGGTCCTGGCCTGCGATTGCCCCAAGCTGATTGCCCCGGCGATGAACACCAGGATGTATGAGAATCCGGTGACCCAGGATAATCTGAACCTCCTCCGCCGCTATGGTTGGGAGGTGATCGAGCCCGCCACCGGCCGCCTGGCCTGCGGCGCGGTGGGAAAGGGCAAGATGCCCGAGCCCATCGACCTGGAGGAGTCGATCTTCCACGCCATTTATCACGCAAAGGATCTGGCCGGCAAGAAGCTGCTGGTCAGCGCGGGCCCCACCCGGGAAAAGATAGACCCGGTGCGCTATCTCAGCAACCGCTCCACGGGCAAGATGGGTTATTCCATCGCCAAGGCCGCCGCCGCCCGGGGTGCGGAGGTGACGCTGGTCACCGGCCCCACAGATTTGAAACGCCCCTCCTATATGACCATTGTGGAGGTGGAGTCCGCCGGGGAGATGTATGAGGCGGTAACCAGCCGGAGCGCGGAACAGGATATTATCATCAAGGCCGCGGCTGTGGCCGATTACAGGCCCATTGAGGTGGCCGCAGACAAGATCAAGAAGAAGGAGGGCGATCTGTCCATTCCGCTGACCCGTACCCAGGATATCCTGGCCTATCTGGGAAGCCACCGGCGGGAGGGCCAGTTCCTCTGCGGGTTTTCCATGGAAACCCAGAACCTGCTGGAAAACTCCAGGCAAAAGCTGGAGAAGAAGCACATCGACATGGTGGCGGCCAACAATGTAAAGGTGGAGGGGGCAGGCTTCGGCGTGGACACCAATGTGCTGACCCTGATCACCCGGGAGGAAGAACTGGAGCTGCCCATGGTCAGCAAGGATCGCGCCGCAGATCTCCTGCTGGATCAAATTGTCCGCATGATGGGCAAAAGGGAAACCGAATAAAGGAAAACCGGGGAAGCTCTGAACATACGCGCCACCG
>CAYSNK010000201.1:0-2437 GCA_964432375.1 uncultured Oscillospiraceae bacterium
AGTGCCCACGGCCCGCAATCAATCCACCGCGCTGCTGGCGCGCATGGCCAAAATGGTTTTCCCGATCAGGTCGCCGAGATCCCAGCCCAGCATCGCCGCGCCGCGCTCGATCACCTCCCGGGAGCAGCCCGCCGCAAACTTTTTGTCCTTATACTTCTTGCGGACAGACTTCACCTCCAGATCGCTGACGCTCTTGGAGGGGCGCATAATGGCCACAGCGCCAATCAGCCCGGTCAGCTCGTCCACCGCGTATAGCACCTTCTCCATCTGATGCTCCGGCTGGATGTCCACAGTCAGCAGATAGCCGTGGCTGGCGGCGGCGTGAATGACCCGCTCGTCAATGCCGCGCTCCCGCAGGATCTCCTGTTCCTTCACGCAATGCTGATCCGGCCACTGCTCAAAATCCAAATCGTGAAGGATTCCGACTGTCTCCCAAAAATCCGCCTCATCGCCATAGCCCAGCTCATTGGCGAACCAGCGCAGCACATCCCCCACGATGCGCCCATGCTTCCGGTGGAACTCTCCCTCGTTGTATTCAGCCAACAGGCTGTATGCCTCCTCTGGTGTGGGAATCATACGATTATCTCTCCTTTGGTATCCCGCTGTTTCCTCCGCCGCCGGCAAACCGGGCTGCCGCATCCCGGCAGCAGCCCGGTCGTGCCAGATGATCCCGTTCCGCCGCGTCAGTCGGCAAACAGGGGGGTGGACAGATAACGGTCACCGGTATCGGGCAGGAGCGCTACAATGGTCTTGCCCTTGTTCTCGGGGCGCTTCGCCAGCTCAATGGCGGCCCAGACCGCCGCGCCGGCGGAGATGCCCACCAGAACTCCCTCGCTGCGGCCCACCAGCTTGCCGATGGCAAAGGCGTCGTCATTTTCCACGGGGATGATCTCGTCATAGATTTTGGTGTCCAGCACATCGGGCACAAAGCCCGCGCCGATGCCCTGGATCTTATGGGCGCCGGAGGTGCCCTTAGACAGGACGGGGGAGCTTGCGGGCTCCACCGCAATCACCTTCACATCGGGCTTTTGCTCCTTCAGATAAGCGCCGGCGCCGGTGATGGTGCCGCCGGTGCCAACGCCGGACACAAAGAGATCCACCTGGCCATCGGTGTCCTCCCAGATCTCGGGGCCGGTAGTGGCCTTGTGGATGGCGGGATTGGCAGGATTGACAAACTGCCCCGGGATAAAGCCGCCGGGGATCTCCTTTGCCAGCTCGTCAGCCTTGGCAATGGCCCCCTTCATGCCCTTTGCCCCCTCAGTCAGCACCAGCTCCGCGCCGTATGCTTTCATCAGCTGACGGCGCTCCACACTCATGGTTTCGGGCATGACGATGATAATGCGGTAGCCCCGGGCGGCGGCCACAGATGCCAAGCCAATGCCGGTGTTGCCAGAGGTGGGCTCTATGATGACAGAGCCCTCTTTCAGCAGGCCCTTTTCCTCGGCATCGTCGATCATCGCCTTGGCGATCCGGTCTTTCACGGAACCGGCGGGGTTAAAATACTCCAGCTTGCCCAGAATTTTGGCCTCCAGGCCAAACTCCTTTTCGATATGGGTCAGTTCCAGCAGCGGCGTGCGGCCGATCAGCTGATCGGCGGATGTGTAGATCTTGCTCATGTGGGAATCCTCCTTATAGATTTCAATCATATAATCGCGGCTTTGTACAAACCTACTTTTGTGAGGGGTTTGTAGGTATTATAGTACAGCACATTCTCAATGTCAATAGGATTTTTTTAAATTTCTCAGTTGATTTCCCATCAACCCTATTATATAATAGGTTAAAAAGGAGGACGATATGATGATGATCTCAACAAAGGGCCGATACGCGCTGCGTGTGCTGGTGGATCTGGCCGAGCATGATATCGGAAGCTATATCCCGCTGAAGGAGGTTGCCCAGCGTCAGGAAATCTCAGAGAAGTATCTGGAAAGCATTATCAAAGCCCTGGTCCGCAGCGGCGATCTGGAGGGCGTCCGGGGAAAAGGCGGCGGCTACCGGCTGACCCGCTCCCCGGATCAGTATTCCATTGGTGAGATCCTCCGCATCATGGAGGGCGGCCTTGCGCCTGTGGCCTGTCTGGAGGCGGACGCGAAGCCCTGCCCCCGGGCCGCGGATTGCCGCACCCTGGGCCTGTGGACGGAGCTCCATAACCTCGTGACGGATTTTCTCGACAGCAAGACCCTGGCCGATCTGATGGCCAGCAACCGGGACGGCAACGATTACGTCATATAACTACGTCATATCACAAGCCGGGCGGCTCAGGTTGCAGAAAAAAGCACTTTTGAAAATTTAGTCTGCAAGCGCCTCGCAGAGTTCCGTCAGCTTGCTGACGGAAAAAAGTCTAATCATAACGAATCCAAGGACATGCGCCTTGGATTCGTTTCTTCTCAGCCTGCAAACGTGCGCGCAAAGCGCGTGCGCTGCAGCAGGGTGTGCCGCG
>CAYSNK010000202.1:0-2428 GCA_964432375.1 uncultured Oscillospiraceae bacterium
GGTCTGGAATTAGGTGAGACTTTGTGATATAATCCTCTCAGCAAGGAAGCTCTGAATCCATGCGCCCTTGGCGCTCTGCGGGCCTTTTCCGTCGGCTCTTGCCGCCGGGTCTTTTCGGCTGGGTCAGAGCTTCCCCAAGCTGCAAAATGCAGTCTGCGAAAGGAGGCAATCAATTTGGAAAATCAGATGGAGCCCTTTCACCTTGTTCAGATTATGAATCGTGTGATTTGCAGTAAGGACTTAAAGGAAGCACTGATGCTTGCGCGCCCCGCCTTTGGCAATCCCATGGTGTTGACCAGCCTTGCGAAAACGATTGTTGCTACCACAGACGAGCCGGATCTGGCAGACTCCCGTTGGCACAGCCTGAATGAAACAGAGCGGGTTCCCCTGAGCTGCCTGTTTCATACGGAAATACTGGAAGCGTATCAGCAGTCCCAACTGACCCGGAAGCCGGTTGTGGACAGCCTGGCGGACGACGGCCTGCCCATGCTGCGGAAGGTGCTGATGGTGGAGGACTCGCCGGTGGGCTACCTGGAGTCCCCCCTCTATTATGGCCTGCCCAACTCGGAGCAGATGGAATTTTTTGACCTGCTGGGCAATTTCCTGGCGACTCGCATGAGGGACGAGATGAACCATCCCTCTCTGCCGGACAATATGCTGGATTACTTTGCCTTTGACCTGCTGGAGGGGAGGATCACCAACCCGGAGATGATTGAGGAGCGGCTGGCCTATTTCCAATGGGATCTGATGGAAAAGGGTCTGGCCCAGATCATCAGCATCCGCTGGCTGGATCGGGATGACCGGGGGAGCGTCCGGTTCCGTCAGTTGGCGGAAACCCTGATCCAGACCTTCCACACCTGCCGGGTGTTCGTCTACGGCCTGGAGATCAAGATGATCTGCTCTGTGCAGATCCCCCTCGAGATGGATGAGGAGTTTATCGGGCGCCTGAGTGAAATCCTGAAGGACGCCACCGTCTCCGCCGGGATCAGCCGCCCCATGGACAATCTGTCGCTGATTGCGGATTTTAATTTGCAGGCCAGAAAAGCCTCTGAGATCGGCTGCGTGATCGAGCCGGAGCGGAAGCTGCACACCTTTGACAATCTTAGCGTGTATTATGCCCTGGAGAAAGCCTGCAAGGATTTAAACCCGGATCAGTTTATCCACTATGGGCTTGTTACCCTGCAAAAATACGATGACGCCCATGATACCAATTTGGTGGAATCCCTGCGGGTCTATCTGGCCCATTTCCAGAGCATCGGAGAGGCGGCGGCGGCGCTGTTTATCCACCGCAATACCATGAACTACCGTATTTCCAAGATCGTGGAGCTGACCCATCTGGATTTAAAAGACCCGGGCGTGGTGGAGCATCTGATCTTTTCCTTCAGCGTGTGCCGCTTTAAGGAGAGCTGGGGGCCGGAGATTGGGGCCGGCGGCCTGGCTTTCCGGCGGTTGGCGAAGCCCGGCGGGGAGCAGGAGCGCAGGACGCTGCCGGGGATGCCCTGAAGCGATGCGCCGGGGCCGGACAGGGGCCCCTTTCCGCCGTATTTGCGGAGGGAGAGGGGGATCGCTCCGGGATTCCCCGTCTCAGAAAACGATCCGGACCGGTTGGAATGGGCTTGTGAAATACCCAGCAGCCAATCGGTTTGTCACGAATTTCCTTGAAAGGTGTTAAGTACGATGAGCAAGAATAAATATGAATCTCCTCTGGCCTCCCGATATGCCAGCGACGAGATGCTGTATCTGTTTTCTCCCGATAAAAAGTTTTCCACCTGGCGGCGGCTTTGGCTTGCCCTGGCCCGGGCGGAGAAAGAGCTGGGCCTGCATATCACCCAGGAACAGATCGACGAGATGGAGGCCCATCTCACGGATATCGACTATGACCTGGCGGCCAAATTTGAAAAGGAGCTGCGCCATGACGTGATGGCCCACGTCCACACCTTTGGCGCCGTCTGTCCCAAGGCCATGCCCATCATCCACCTGGGCGCAACGAGCTGCTATGTGGGGGACAATACCGACGTGATCCTGATGAAGGAGGGGCTGATTCTGATTCGCGGCGAGCTGGTACGGGTGCTGAACAATCTGGCCGCCTTTGCGGATCGGTACAAGGCAACTCCCACCTTGGGCTATACCCACTATCAGGCCGCCCAGATGGTCACGGTTGGCAAGCGGGCCACGCTGTGGATGAATGATCTGCTGATGGACTTGCAGGAGGTGGAGTACCGCATTGAGAACCTGAAGCTGCTGGGCTCCAAGGGCACCACCGGCACCCAGGCTTCTTTCCTGGAGCTGTTTGACGGCGACCACGAGAAGTGCAAGGCTCTGGAGCAGATGATTGCCCGGGAAATGGGCTTTTCCGGCGTGGTGCCCGTGTCCGGCCAGACCTATTCCCGCAAGGTGGACGCGGCTGTGCTGTCTACCCTGTCCGGCA
>CAYSNK010000203.1:0-2426 GCA_964432375.1 uncultured Oscillospiraceae bacterium
AGGAACAGGGCGAGGAGGAGAAAAACTCCGACGACCAGATCACCAAGATGAAGCTGTACGGGGATGACGCACGCAGCCTGTACCTGCTTAACAGTGAGCTGAAGGCCCGCACATACTCGGCGCCCTCGCTGTCCCTGGACTGAGACGCAGAAAACGGACAGGCGATATGCCGGTTCCATCGGGGCGGTAAGCCCGCCGGTTCGTATTTTTGCGGAAGATTGTGCTCCCGGTAAATCAATGAGATGCCCCCTGCTTTTCAGGCAGAGGGCATCTCTTTTCCATGCGTCCGGCCCCGGCCGGGGAGGTACGATCAGAATCCAAACAGGCCCGTGATGTAATCCAGCAGGTTCCCAACCTCCTGGAGGATGGATTCAACAGGGTTCGTGCTCTCCGGCTGTTCCTCGGGTTCGGTCTGCGTTTCCGGCTCCTCCGGCTGTTCGCTCTCCTGGGGCATGAGATTGTCCAGCCAGCTTTCGGTGTCCAGTTCCATCAAATCGGACAGGTTTCCGGATTCCGGCATGGCGGCGGATTCCAGGTCGCCCAGGTAAAGCCCGTCCAGGTTCACCCACTGCCGGTCACTCTGGATGTTGCACTCGACCTCCTGGGCGCTGATCTCCGGCAGTTCAAATGTGATACATCCGAACTCGCTGACCGTCCAATCCACCTGGGTTTCCAGGGCCTTTTCCTTGATATTGCCCGCCCAGTTTTCTCCCCGGAGGACGCCGGTCAGGGTCAATGTGGCCCCGCTTTGCTCTGTCACCTGGAACGCCGCCTCCGCCCGCTGCTCCTGGGAGCTGAAATGCCACACAGTTCCCAGGAGCTTTACCTGGGTTTCGGTGGTCACCTGGCCGGTTGAGGACTGCCAGGCATAGGAGAAGCCGCTCTCCCTGCTCAATGCGCCGGATACCTCAACCGTCCCGCTCTCCGTCAGATACTCCGTTTCCTTGGCCACGGAATAGGTCTGCCGGTAGCTGTCCTGGGTCTTGTCCCAGTCCTCAAACAGCAGTTCCACCGTGTCATAGTCCAATTCTTCCAGGAGCTTTGCCTGGTTTTTCCGGGTGATTGCGTCCATACAGGCGCTTTCCTCCAGCGTCAGCTCCGGCTCCCCGGTCAGGTCATAGGAGCGCAGCTCCCAGCCGCTGCTCCGCAGATAGGCATAGTGGAGTTCACAGGGATAGCGCAGCAGGAATCCCTCTCCCGTCAGCTCCACCAGGCAGCTCACGTCATCGGTCTGGTGGTCTAAGTCGGTGTTCCGCTGCTGGATTTCCAGGGTCGTCTCCTGAACCGGCCAGGCTTCTCCGTCAATGGTGAGGGTGGAGAGCTCCTCCGGCAAATCCGCCGTCAGCCGCTCCACGTCAACAGGCTCCGCCATCTTTTGGGTACAGCCCCCGGCACAAAGGGCGGCCATCAGCAGCGCCAGCGCCAAAATCAGCTTTTTCACGGTATCACGTCCCCGTTCTCATTCGTCTTGATCTTCTATTACAATATATAACATCCCCAGAAAAAAATACAACCTTTTGCGGGAAAAAAGTCAGAAACTCAAAATTCGCCGGTGCGCCCGGCGAGGGCGCATTTTAGGGGACCTCCGAAAAACCGCCGCCGGCTCCTGCCGGTTGAATGAGAGCGTCCCAAAACAAAGACTGATAAACAGCGGCCTTTCTGATTTAGCCACCGTCTACCAGTCAGTGTGTCAATGATGAAAAGCGCCGCATGGCGGCCGTACGCAGGGCGCAACGGGAGGACGGCGGCGAATCGCCGTCGAATGGAGCGGCCCCCTGTTATGGCCCGGTCAGGGCGCTTTGCCTTCCTCTTTTTCAGCCTCGGCGGGCTCCACCTTGTCCAGGTTCCCGTCGCCATTGGTGTCAGACAGGATGGTGTCCATCTTGCCGTCGCCGGTGGTGTCCATTTCAACGGTGTCCACTTTGCCGTCGCCATCGGTGTCCCGCATGATGGTGTCGATCCTGCCATCCCCGGTGGTGTCCAGTTCCACGGTGTCCACAGTGCCGTCGCCGTCGGTGTCCTTCAGGACGGTGTCAACCTTGCCGTCGCCATCGGTGTCCAGCTTTACGACTGCCGGGGCGGCCTCGTCCTCAAAGTCCGCTTCGGTAACGTCGTCCTCCGCCTCAACGGGGGCGGGTTCCTCAGCGGGGGCGGGTTCTTCGGCGGGCTTGGCCTCCGCCGGGTTCTTTTCCTCCGCCTCAAACTCAGCATAGTCGGCGGCCTCATCCCGCTTGTGCAGCACATGGAGGGCAAAGGCGGTGCCGACGGCGGCAGCGCCCGCCAGCAGCATTCCGGTTATCAGGGAGTGTTTCTTTTTCATAAAGCAATCTTCCTTTCTGTGAAACAGCAGTATGCGATTATTGATGCCCCTATTGTATCACAGTTTTAGCTGAGATTGAATGAATAATATATAAAATACCCATGCG
>CAYSNK010000204.1:0-2425 GCA_964432375.1 uncultured Oscillospiraceae bacterium
CGGTTTCGTGTAAAATTTCTCGCGAGACGCTCCCGCCGATTTGTTCAGCCCTTCTCTTGAAAAGGGCGGAAACCTGTGTTATCCTTATCTGGCATACGCGGCCTGTCCGCGCAGCTTGGGAACGGATTGGAGGGATCACCGTGGAGCGATCACAACAGATTCTTGAGATTTCCACAATGGCGGCCAAGGCCCTGCTGGAAAGCGGGGCGGAGATTTACCGGGTGCAGGAGACTGTAACGCGCATTATCGAGCATTACGGCGTCAGCGACTACAACATCTATGTGATTGCCAACGGCTTTTTTATCAATATCGACGAGCATGACGAGAACCACCGCACTGCCATCCGCAATGTGCCCCTGCACAGCATCAATCTGAGCCAGATCGCCCGGGTGAACCAGATCTCCCGGGAGATCTGCCAGGACGCCTACGACATGGAGGAGGCCCACCGGCGGCTTGCGGCCTGCCAGACGCCGGAGCCGGAGAAGAAGCCGCTGATGATCTTTGCCTCCGGCGTGGGGGCCATGGGCTTCTGCTATGTGCTGGGGGGCAGCCTGTTTGACAGCCTGTGCGCCATGCTGATGGGCCTGATTTTGCAGGCGGCGCTCTACTGCCTGGGGGGTCGCTCCAAGTACCTCTCCTTTCTGATGGGCGCGTTTCTGGTGACGATGCTCTCCGGCGCCCTGGTCTTTGCGGGGGTCAGCGCCAGCTTTGACAGCGTGGTCATCGGCGCGATCATCCCCCTGGTGCCCGGCGTCAGCTTTTCCACCTCCATTGCCGAGCTGTTCAACGGCGACCACGTTTCCGGCACCATCCACCTGATGGACGCGGTGCTTTCCGCCGTGTGCATCGCCATCGGCGTGGGGGCGGCGGTCTATCTGATCCGTTTTTTGGGGGGCGCCGTATGATTCGCAATCTTCTGATGGAACTGTTGATGAGCTTCGCGGGCGTCTGGGGCTTCGCGGTGCTTTTCCGGGCGCCGGGGATAAACTGCGTCTACTGCGGCATTTTAGGCGCCATGGACTGGCTGCTTTTCCTGGGAATCCGGAGTGCCGGGCTGCCCTACGGGGCGTCGGTGGCCCTGGCGATTTTCGTCCTGGTGCTGGCGGCGCGGGCTGTGGCGGCCTATCTCCGGACGCCGGCCACCATCTTTGTGGTGGCGGGCATCTTCCCGCTGGTGCCCGGCGCGGGCATTTACTACACGGCCTATTATTTCGTGACCGGCGACGCGGTGATGGCAAGTCAGAAGGGCAGCGAAACCATTATCACCGCCCTCGGCATCGCCGTGGGGATCGCCCTGGCCAATGTGGTGCCCCAAAAGTGGTTCAACCGGATCGCCCGGCTGCGCCGGGGGAGGGGAAAGGGAGGCGGCTTATGAACCTGGTGCAGCTTCAGTGCTTTCTGTCCGTATCCCGGACGCTGAATTTCACCCGCTCCGCCAACGAGCTGTTCTTTACCCAGTCCCATCTGAGCAAGAACATCGCCTCCCTGGAGAAGGAGCTGGGCTTTCCGCTCTTTGAGCGGAGCAGCCACTCCGTCCGGCTGACGGAGCAGGGGGCCTGCTTTGCCCGGGAGATCCAAAATGTGCCGGATCTCGTGACCCGGGCGACCTCGGAGGCGCGGAAGGCGGGGAAGCTGCCAAGCAGCGTGCTGAGGATCGGCGTCATGGATGGCTACGAGCTGGCGGAGCGCACCCTGGGGTGGTTTTACGGCTTTCAGCAGGACTATCCCCAGATCACCCTGCGCTTTGAGCGGTATGGGTTCCGGGGCCTGGCGGAAAAGCTCCTCGCCGGGGAGCTGGCCCTGGCCGTCACCATGAGGCAGACGAGCCCCCTGGAAGCGGGCATGAGCCAACTCCTGCTGGAGCGCCGCCCGGGGAGGCTGGTGCTCAGTCGCCGCAACCCCCTCTCCCAACAGCCCCAGCTCACCCTGTCCGATTGCAGCGGCGTCACCCTGGTGACGCTGAAGCCGGAGGAAGCCTTTGGCAGTTACAGCACAGCCGTCAACGTCTGCAACCGCTACGGCTGCCAGCCCGGGGCGGTGGTGGAGTGCCCCAACATCGAGTCCCAGTTCCTGGAGCTGGAGGCGGGGGACGGCATGGCGATTCTGGACGCCGGGTGCCGGGTGAACCGCTCCCCCCATGTGGCGGTTTACCCCATTCAGAACCTGGAATATGATCTGGCGGCGTACTGGCGGGAGGACGGCGCGGATCAGGCCAAGACCCTGCTGGCGGCATACCTGAAAGCCCGGCTGGAGGAAGCCGGGCCCCCGGAGATCCCCGAAGAAGCCTGAAAAAGCAAAAAAACGACGCCGTGGAGCGGTTCCACGGCGTTTCGTCATTTCTTTGGGCCTTTCCGGTTCTTTTTTTCCTGCTCCAGCTTTTTCCGCTCCTTATAGGGGATATACTGCTCGGAGTATTTGTCCCGCT
>CAYSNK010000205.1:0-2414 GCA_964432375.1 uncultured Oscillospiraceae bacterium
CCTCCGCCGGTTGAAGAAATCCGGAAAGCGTGATACAATAGCGGCAGGAAGGGCTATTTTTGTTTTGATTGAGGTGACGGAAGGATGAAAAGCCTGAAGGAATTTGCAAGGCTTCCCCTGGCCATTTTGCCCACGCCTCTCTACCGGCTGGAGAATATCAGCCAAAGCCTGGGCACGAACGTCTGGATCAAGCGGGACGACCTGACGGGAATCGGATTAGGCGGCAACAAGGTGCGCAAGCTGGAATTTCTCCTTGCCGACGCAAGGGAAAAGGGCGCCCGGGTGGTGTTTACCACCGGCGGCGCCCAGTCCAACCACGCCATGCTGACTGCGGCCTGCGCCAAAAAGCTGGGAATGACCCCCATCCTCGTCCTGAAAAAGCGGGGGGTCACGGAGCGCAAGGGAAACCAACTGCTGGAGTACCTGATGAATACCGATGTGCGGTTTGTGGATACGGATTCCTATGAGGAGATCTATGAGGAGATGGAGCGGATCGGCCGGGCGCTGGGCGTGCCCTATTATCAGATTCCCTGCGGCGGCTCCAACGCCCTCGGCGCCCTGGGCTATGTGGATTGTATGCGGGAAATCGGGGCCACCGGCCTCCGGTTTGACCATATCCTCTGCGCGGAGGGCAGCGGAGGCACCCACGCGGGCCTGGCCCTGGGCGCAAGGATCTATATGCCCGAGGCCCGGGTCACCGGCGTGATGGTGGATACAGATCCCTTTGAACGGATCACCCTGGGCATCATGCGGGAGACGGCGCGGCTGCTGGAGTGTGAGATCGACCTTGGCCCGGAGGATCTCCACCTGCTTGATATGAGCGGCCCCGGCTATGCCGTGGCCTCCCGGGAGGGCAGCGCGGCCATCCGCCTGATGGCGGAGCGGGAGGGGCTGTTCCTGGACCCCGTTTACACAGGGAAAGCCTTCGCCGGCCTCGTAAAAATGGCGGAGGAGGGCGCCTTCCGCCCGGAGGACAACGTGCTCTTTCTGGATTCCGGCGGGGCAGGGGGCCTGTTTGCCGTGGATACGGAGCCTGACGGCTGAGGGATTACTCCCAGGTTTTCCAGGTTTCCGGCGCGTAGCCCACCGTGGCCTGCCTGCCGCCGTTGCGCACCACCGGCGTTTTGATCCACCTGGGGTTTTCCAGCAGCTTTTCCAGCTTATCTGCGTCATAGGCCAGGTATTTGAGGATGGCGGTGTCCGGGTTGCTCCAGTCCACCAGGTTGTCCAGGCCCACGGCGTTTTTCACGCTTTGCAGCTCCTTGGGGCTCATGCCGTACCTGGGCAGGTCGATGCTCTGGAATTTGATGCGGCGTTCCTTGAAGTAGCGCTCCGCCTTCTTGGTGTCGAAGCACTTGGACTTTCCGAAGATCTGGATATTCATGGGGTATCCTCCTTTTCTGTGGTGAAGCGGATGGTCTGCCCGTCCGAGCGGGCGGTGACGGTTCCCATGGTATCGGTGCGGTAGATTTCCGCCTGGATTTGGTTCAGGGCGTCCACGACCTCCTGATGGGGGTGGCCGTAGGAGTTGTCCGCGCCGCAGGAGATCACCGCCCGGCCGGGGGAAACCGCCGCCAGGAATCCCTCCGAGGTGGAGGTGGAGGAGCCGTGGTGCCCCACCTTCAGCACATCGGCCCGCAGTCCGGCGGAGCTGTTTCCCAGCCATTCCAGGATCTCCGCCTCCTCCGAGGCGGTGCAGTCGCCGGTAAAGAGGAAGGCGGTTTCCCCGCAGGTCACCCGCAGGACGATGGAGCAGGCGTTCAGGTTCTCCTCGTCGATCTCGATGGGGCCCAGCACCTGGGCGGTGCAGCTTCCGAAGGTGAAGGTGTCGCCGGGGGCGGGGGACTCCACCTGAACCGAGCGGCTTTCCAGGGCGTCCAGCATTTTCTCAAAGACGGCGGTGGAGGCGGTCACATCGGGCAGGAAGAAGGTGCCGATGTCATAGGTGCCGATGATGTCGGCCATCTCCTGAATGTGGTCGGCATGGGGATGGGTGGCGATCACATAGTCCAGTTCCTCCACTCCCAGCTGGGAGAGGAACGTCTGAACCGATTCCTTGTGGTTCCCGTCCCCGCCTGCGTCGATGAGCACATACTCCCCGCCGCTCTCCAGCAGCTCGCAGTCCCCCTGGCCCACGTCCAGATAGTAGACGGTCAGCGCGGGTTCGGCGGCGGAGGTCTGGCCGGAGGGGGCGGACGTCTCCCCGGCAGGCGCCTCCGTCCGCGTCTGCCTGACGGTCAGAATCAGGGCGAGAAGCAGAAGGAGCAGGAGAAGCGGCAGGCCCTGCCGCCCTTTTTTGCCTGATTTCCTTTTTTTACGGTTCCGGGCCATAGAGAACATTCCTTTCTTTCCTGTGAAAGCGCCGCTTCCCGGTAAATTCGATGAAAAACACTGGCCACATTCAACTTCTCTCC
>CAYSNK010000206.1:0-2411 GCA_964432375.1 uncultured Oscillospiraceae bacterium
CCCTGGCCTACAACAAGGATATGCAGGAGGACAAGGAGCCGGTGTTCGACGCCATAGACACGGTGGAGATCTGCGTGCCCGTGTTCGCCGCCATGCTGAACTCCCTGACCGTCCGCCCCAGGAACATGAGCAAGGCGGCCGCCGGCGGCTTTATCAACGCCACCGACTGCGCCGACTACCTGGCCAAGAAGGGGATGCCCTTCCGGGAAGCCTATATGATCGTAGGGCGGCTGGTGAATATGTGCATCAAGTCCGGCGAGACGCTGGACACCCTGACCCTCCGGGACTTCCGGGCCATTTCCAGCCTCTTTGACGAGGACGTGTATCGGGCCCTGTCCCTGAAAACCTGCGTGAATGGCCGCAAGGTCTACGGCGGCCCCGCCGAGGAAGAGGTCAGGCGCCAGATCGCCAGCATTCAGGACTTCGTGGACCGGCGGGAGAGGAGCGAGGCATGAGGATCACCTATCGTGAGGGCAGCAAGCTCTGCCTGGCGGAGGTGACGAAAATCACGGTCTCCGGCGCAGTGCTGACCTGCCAGCTGGCGGCGGCGGACGAAACCGGCAAGCCGGAAGTCGTTGTCCGCCCCTTTCCCGATGAGGAGAGCTGCGAGGAATTTTTCCGCCAGGTGATCTGCGGCGGCAGCCGGGACGCCGTGATCAATCTGGAAAACACCAACTTCAACACCCGGCTGGGCGCCATGTTCGATGAGCTGGACGCCCTCTATGAGGACTGAACCCATGAAGCCAAAAATCTACATCGACGGCCAGTCCGGCACCACCGGCCTGCAAATTTATGACCGCATCGGCGCCCGGGAGGATTTGGAGCTGCTCCGCATTTCCCCGGACAAGCGCCGGGACAGCGCGGAGCGAAAGAAATTCCTGAACTCCGCCGACATTGTATTTCTCTGCCTGCCGGACGAGGGGGCCAGGGAAGCGGTTTCCATGATTGAAAACCCCGATGTCCGCGTGATAGACGCCTCCACCGCCCACCGGACTGCCGAGGGCTGGACCTACGGCTACCCGGAGCTGTCCAAGGAGCAGCGGGCCGCCATCGCCGGCAGCAAGCGGGTGGCCAACCCCGGCTGCCACGCCACGGGCCTGATCTCCGCCGCCGCCCCTCTGGTGCGGCTGGGCATCCTGCCCAGGGACTATCCCCTGACCTGCTACTCCCTGACCGGCTACTCCGGCGGCGGCAAGAAGATGATAGCAGATTACACTTGTCAGAATCCACCGGAAAAGCTGTCCTCCCCGGGCATTTATGGCCTGACCCTCCGGCATAAGCATCTCCCCGAGATGACCAAGGTCTGCGGCCTGGAGTTTCCCCCGGTGTTTATGCCCATTGTGGACGACTATTACAAGGGCATGGCCACCACCATTATGCTGCATAACCGCCTGCTCCCCGGCGCGCCCACGGCCCGGCAGATTTGCCAGGCCCTGGGGGAGTATTATCGGGAGGAGCACTTTGTCTCGGTTCTCCCCTTCGGGGAGGGGGAGAGCACGCTCTATGCCAACTCCCTGGCAGGCTCCAACCACCTGCGGCTGGTCGTCTGCGGGCATGAGGAGCAGACCTCCGTCACCGCCCTGTTCGACAATTTGGGAAAGGGTGCCTCCGGCGCCGCGGTTCAGAATATGAATATCATGCTGGGTCTGGAGGAAACTGTCGGTCTGGAGTGATTTTTCGCCCAATAAAGATTGACGTGTTATTTCGTTTGCGGTACAATTACCCTGTGTTTTGATTTCTGTGAACGGGCCGGCCACTCCGTCGGCCCATTCGCGTTTCCCGAAGAAAGGAGTTCAATATGATGAAAGTTATTTCCGGCGGCGTCACCGCCGCAGCGGGCTTCCGGGCCGCCGGCATCCACGCCGGCGTCAAGAAGGGCAGCGGAGACAAGAAGGACCTTGCCCTGATCTATTCTGAGAGCGAATGTACCGTCGCCGCCGCCTATACCCTGAACCGGGTCAAGGCCGCGCCCCTGTATGTGACCATGAGCCACCTGGAAAACGGCGTTGCCCGGGCTGTGGTGGTCAACTCGGGGAACGCCAACGCCTGCGCCCCCCTGGGCCACGAGAACGCGGAACGGATGTGCGAGGCGGCGGCCGCCGCCCTGGGCATCTCCGCCGAGGATGTGGTCGTGGGCTCCACCGGCGTCATCGGGCAGACCCTGAACATCGCCGCCATCGAAGCGGCCATGCCCTCCCTGGCCGCCGCGCTGAGGGAGGACGGCTCCCGGGAGGCGAACGAGGCCATGATGACCACCGACACCAAGGAAAAGACCATCGCCGTGGAGGTGGAGCTGGGCGGCGTCCCCGTGAGAGTGGGCGGCATCGCCAAGGGCTCCGGCATGATCCACCCCAATATGGGCACCATGCTCTGCTTTGTCACCACCGACTGCGCCATCACCCAGGAGATGC
>CAYSNK010000207.1:0-2408 GCA_964432375.1 uncultured Oscillospiraceae bacterium
GAGTAGCCCAGCATGTGAAGCTGGCGGGTGAAGTTCTCGATGTTCTGCCGGGTAATGACGGCGGGGTGGATGTGGTTTTTGATGGCAAAGTTCTCCGTAGGCAGGCCGAAGGCGTCGTAGCCGATGGGGAACAGCACATTATAGCCGTCCATGCGGCGCTTTCTGGCGATGACATCCATGGCGGTGTAGGGCCGGGGATGGCCCACATGGAGGCCGGCGCCGGAGGGATAGGGGAACTCTACCAGGGCATAGAACTTGGGCTTGTCGCTGGTGTTGGAGGCGGCAAAGGCTTTTGTCTCCTTCCACCGGTCCTGCCATTTCTTTTCAATTTCCGCAAAATGATACTTGTTCAACTTAAAATCACTCTTTCTTAACGTGTTGATCTCTGCCGCGATCAATCCGCCCGCAGCACGCCGGTCAGATCGACGGGGGTGGCGTCCCCCCACAGCCGCTCCAGATTATAAAACGCTCTGGCTTCCTCCATAAAGAGGTGAACCACCACATCGGAGAAATCCAGCAGCTCCCATTCGCCGCCGTGCCCCTCCCTGTGGTGCAGCTCCTCCCCCAGCTGATCTGCGGTCTTTTCACATTCGTCAGCCAGGGCCCGGATCTGGGTGGTGGAACCGGCGGTGCAAATCACAAAGTATTCCGCGATGGTGGTCAGGTCGCCGGTTTTGAGCACGCTGATTTTCTTGCCCTTCTTGCTGTCCAGGGCCTTTGCCAGCGCCAGCGCAAAGGCTTTTGATTCTGCCATATTCTTCCTCGCTTTCTGTTCTAAAACATTTTTCATTTTTTTCGGAAGCTCTGCGCCGGTTTGTTCGGCGCTTCCCTTTATTTTAAGCGGGCTTTCAGCCAGTCCCTGGCCTCCACCGTCCGATTATGGATCGGATAGCCCTTCTCTTCCATTTCCCGGATGCCCATTTCCAGGCCCAGGAGCACTGCGGCGTCCAAATCCTCATAGACCAGGGCCCGCAGCTTTTCCACGCCGTCAAAACTCCGGCTGGGCTCCATATAATCGGCGATATAGAGGATCTTTTCCAGCCGGGTCATGTCCGCCTTGCCGGTGGTGTGCCAGAAGATGGCCTCGTATACCTCGTCACAGGCGCCGAAAACCGCCCTTGCCACCCCTGCTCCGGTCTTGGAATGGAGAAGTTTCAGGGTTGTTTGCTCCATGGCGTCTAACAGGATACCATATTGACCGCACAATTTCAACTGCTCTTCCAGGCTCAGATACTTGGTGCAGTCGTGGAGGATGGCGGCTGTCCGGGCCAGATCCTCCTCCACTCCCCAGCGCCTTGCCAGCTTCACCGCCTCCTGCTCCGTCCCCTGAATATGGGGAATCCGCTTGGCCTTAATCATGGAATAGGAGGCCGCCCGCAGCTGGGGATAAGTCAGTCTTGTCAGATCCGCGCGGGTGCCGTAAAGCCCGTTGCGGAGGATGTAGCCATAGACGGATTCGTCCAGTTCCTCCGGCTGCTCTCCGGCCATCAGTCGCCGGCGCAGTTGGGTGGAGGAGATCTCCACCGGGCCGGGCAGGGCGACAGTGACCACCCTGGCGTGATAGGTCTTGGCCAGGTACTCCCGCTGGGGCTTAAACAGCTCCTCCCCGTCCTGCCTTGTCCGGCCGAAGGCGCAGATCCCGGCCAGAGAGAGGATCACCTCCGGCTCATGCCAGGTGTGCAGGGTCAGGAACATATCCGTCCCCATCAGCAGCCAGAGGTCGTCCTCCGGATATTCCCCCTTCAGGAAGCGCAGGGTATCGCTGGTATAGCTCTTCCCCTCCCGTCGGACTTCCAGATCCAGCACCTCCACCGGAATACGCAAACTCATGCGGTCTGCGGCGATGTTTGCCATATTCAGCCGGTGCTCCGGGGATGCCGTCTGATCGGGCAGCGCCTTGTGGGGCGGGACCCCCGCCGGGATCAGCAGCAGCTTGTCCAACCCCAGTATGGCCGCCGCCGTCCGTGCGGCAATCGTATGCCCCATGTGGATGGGGTCAAAGGTGCCCCCGTAAATTCCAATTTTCAACGCGATCCATCCCTCAGTTCCGATTATTTCTTCTTTTTCTGACTCTTCACCAGAACGATCTTGTCTGTCTTGCCGGGCTTGTGGCTCTCCCGATAGAGGATGAACCGGGTGCCGATGACCTGCACCGGCTCGCTGCGGGTCAGCACAGAGAGTTGGCCGCAGGCTTCCCGGGCGGTGAGCATACTGTTTTCCAGCACTCTGCACTTGATGAGTTCCCGGGCTTCCAGGGCCTCGTTTGCCTGTCTGACCACGTTCTCGGTGATGCCGTCCTTGCCGATATGCAGGATCACCTCGATGCCGTTGGCCAGCCCCCGGAGCTGGGCCCGCTGTTTGCTGTTGATTTCCATAACGATGTTTCCTTTTCTTTTCTGTATTTTAAG
>CAYSNK010000208.1:0-2402 GCA_964432375.1 uncultured Oscillospiraceae bacterium
GGGCGATGCCCAGCCGCTCCGCCAGGCGCAGGGCCGCCGCCCCCTTGCTGCAGCCCGCAGCGGTCAACTCCAGCAGGCTGCGTCCGGAGAAAGACACCTCATAGTCCTCCGGCCAGCGGGCACGGAGATACGCCTGAACCCGCTCCAGCAATGGGCGCTCCCCCTGGAGCAGAACCTTCAGCCAGCCGCCCGCCATCTCCCGGATGGGGCAGGGGGTCATTTCCGCCTTCACCCGCCGCTGATGCCGGCGGACGAAGGAATTGAAGTTCCAGACATAAATTCGCTCTTTGGAATAGACCTCCAGGGCCAGCTCCGGGAAATGCTCCGTCAGCTCCTCCAGCCGCCCGGCAGTCTCCCCGCAGAGGCAGGTGGCGGAAACCCACCGGCCCCCGGGATAATCATAAATGGCCGCACCGTTGGAAATCACCGTGGGCGCGTTCATGGGCACGTCCCTCCACAGGGGCAGAAAGGTCTGATACCCCCGGCCTGTGGCCACGGAAAAGGTCCCGCCCTCCGCCAGAAAGCCCTCCAGGGCCCGGAGGTTCCGGGGCGGGATGGTCAGGTCATGGCCGATCAGGGTGCCATCGTAATCGGAAAGCAGCAAAACGCCCTCAAATTTTCCCATATCAGCCTCCCGGCTCGCGGCCCAGCTTGTCCAGAACCGCCCGGAACCAGTCCGGCAGGGGACAGGACACCGTCATCCGCTCCCCTGTGGCGGGGTGGACAAAGGTCAGTTCCCGGGCGTGGAGGCACTGGCCCGCCAGACCGGGATAGGGCTTCTTCGCCCCGTAAACCACGTCCCCCAGCAGGGGATGGCCGATGGAGGCCATGTGTACCCGGATTTGGTGGGTGCGCCCGGTCTCCAGCCGGCAGCGGACGTGGGTGCAGCCCGGATACCGGGCAATCACCTCCCAGTGGGTCACGGCGGGGCGGCCATTCTTCCGGTTGACGCACATCCGCTTCCGGTCTGTGGGATGGCGGCCGATGGGGGCGTTCACCGTTCCGGCGTCCTCCCGCAGATTGCCCGTCACAAGGGCCTCGTAGGTGCGGGCCAGGGAATGATCCTTCAGCTGCCCCGCCAGGGCAAGATGGGCGGCATCGTTCTTGGCGGCGATAATCAGGCCGCTGGTGTCCCGGTCAATGCGGTGGACGATCCCCGGGCGAATCTCCCCGTTGATGCCGGAGAGAGAGGCCCCGCAGTGATAGAGCAGGGCGTTTACCAGGGTGCCGTCGGGATGGCCGGGGGCGGGGTGAACCACCATGCCCACCGGCTTGTTGACCACAATGACATCGCTGTCCTCGTAGACCACGTCCAGGGGGATGTCCTGGGGAACCACATCCACCGGCGCCGGGTCAGGCAGGTGGAGGGTATACTCCGCCCCCGCCGTTGTCCTGGCGTTTTTCTTCACCGGCGCTCCATGCAGGCAGACGCATCCGTCCTCCATCAGCCGCTGCACGGCGGAGCGGGTCAGGCCCTCCACCTGCCCGCTGAGAAAGCTGTCAAGGCGGAGGCCGGAAGCCTCCGCCGTCAAAATCAGTTCTGTCATTCCCGCTCCTTTGGTTCGTCTTTCGGTTCCCCGCGCCTGCCCTCGTATTTGTCCCAGCCGAAGAGCACATAGAGCACCATGGCGAACACGCCCACGACAACGCAGATATCCGCCACGTTGAACACGGCAAAGTCGATAAACAGAGTGCGGAACATATCCGTCACATAGCCCATCAGGAACCGGTCGATCATATTGCCCAGGGCCCCCGCCAGGATCAGGGTCACGGGCCAGCGGCCAAAGGGATGGCGCACCAGCTTTTTTGCCAGGACATAAATCAGCGCCACAGATACCGCCGCAGACAGCAGCCCCAGCAGGAATGTGGAGTCGGAAAAGCTGGAAAAGGCGGCGCCGGTATTTTTGATATAGGTCAGCTCGATCACATGGGGAATCAGCGGCACACTTCCGCCAAGCGGGATTCCCGTGCGAACCAGATACTTGACCGCCTGATCCAGCGCCACCAGCAGCGCTGCAGCAAGAAAATAGATCATGCAGCTCTCCTTCGGAACCTCCGAGTCAGAGATCCCCTTGTTTTCAGCGGAGGGCTTTCTCACAGCCCCCGGTTCCCTGCGCTCCGGCTTATTCGGCGGAAGCGGTCTCGGTGGTCTCCGTTTCCTCCGTCTCCTCCGTTTCGGAGGGATACAGCTTTTCGCCCAGGGCGATCAGGTTCGTCATGGCTGTGGCCATGTCGATGTTGGTATAGGCGTCGGCAGTGACCACCTCGGCGGAGGAGTTCCACTCGGTGATCATATTGCCAAATGCCTCGGAGACATACAGATCCTTCAGGGTATAGCTATAACTGGAATAATCAATGGGTACGGAGTCATAGTCCACGGGCAGGCGCATGACGATGAAGTA
>CAYSNK010000209.1:0-2395 GCA_964432375.1 uncultured Oscillospiraceae bacterium
GCTTCCCTAAATCCGCATGGCGGCGTCATAGGCTTCGTGGTTGGCCCGATAGTAGTTGCCGCCCTTGGCGGTGCAGTCCCCCACCATAATGACGTCCGCGCTGCCGTACTTGCTCAGCAGGGCCTTGCCCAGCCGGTCGTCCGGCTTCACGCCCAGGGCGTTGACCACGCTGTCCGCAGGGAAGAAATTTTCCCGGCCGGAAGCCGCGTCCACTGTCCGGACGCCGCCGCCGATGGACTGGATTCTCTGGCCGCCCACCAGCCGCACCCCGTTCTCCTCCAACTGGGCCATCAGATCCGCCTTGTTGAAGATGGGCATTTCCATGACGAACTGCTCCCGGGGCAGCAGATCCACCACCGTAACCCGCTTCCCTTCCAGGCTCAGGGTCAGGGCGCACTCCAGGCCGGTGATGCCGCCGCCGCAGACCACCACAGTCTCCCCGGTTTCCGCGGCGTGGCTGTCCACATCCCGGACGGCCAAAGCCTGCTCGATGCCGGGGATGGGGGGAGTTAAGTACACGGAGCCGGTGGCCACGAGAATGGCGTCCGGATTCACCTGTTCCACCAGCTCCGGGGTGACCTCGGTATTCAGCACCACCTTGGCGCCGCAGTCGAAGGTCTCCCGGATATCCCAGTCCAGATACTCCCGCATCAGCCCCTTGAAGGGAACCAGGCAGGCGTCGTTCAGCAGGCCGCCCAGCCGGGGGGCCTTTTCATAAATGGTGGCGGTATGCCCCCGGGCGATCAGGGTCTGGGCCGCCATCATACCGGCGGGGCCGCCGCCGATCACCATGACGTTTTTCCGCTCCCCCTCCGGCACCCGCTCAATGGGGCCGGAAATGCCGCAGCGGGGATTGACGGCGCAGGACATGGCAGTGCCCCAGGTGTTGGCGTTGCCGCACAGGTCGCAGCGGGTACAGGGGCGCACCTTTTCCGGGTGGCCGGCCAGGGTTTTCCTGACCAGTTCCCCATCGGCCATGTGGCTCTTGGCCATGGCCACAATATCCGCCTTGCCGGAGGCGATGATCTCCTCCGCCTCCGCCAGGGTGGTGATCATGCCCACCACCGCCACGGGAATGTGGAGGGCCTTTTTCACCTGGGCGGCGTAGTCCACGTTCAGGGGCTGGTGAGGGGTCCTGAAATAGGTTGGGATGGTGTACCGGGCGGACAGATGAAAGATGGAGCCCTGGGAAACGTGCATAATATCCACATACTCCTGGGCCAGCTTCATAAACTCCAGGGACTCTTCAAACTCCAGGCCGCCGGGAATCCCCTCTGTGGCGGAGACCCGAAGCTCGATGACCATCTCGGGGCCGACTGCCTCCCGCACCGCCTTCAAAACCTCCAGGGGGAATTTCCTGCGGTTTTCCGGGCATCCGCCGTACTCATCGGCGCGGACGTTGGAGTCCGGGGACAGCCACTGGGCCAGGAAGTTGTTATGGGCGCAGTGGAGGAGGATCATGCGGAACCCCGCGTGCCGGCAGCGAACCGCGCAGTCCACATACCGCCCCTTCATGTAGTCCATGTCCTCCCGGGTCATGGTGCGCACATTGTCGCCGGGGGCCAGGGGCCGCTCGGCGGAGACAACGGCGGTGGGCGCCCCGTCGGCGGGGGCCCGGTTGCCCCGGCCCGCGTAGGCCAGCTCCACGGAAAGCTCCGCCCCGTTCCGGCGGCAGGTTTCCACCAGGGCGTTCATGCCGTGGATGCAGTCGTCATCGCAGACGTTCATCTCGCACAGCCAGTGGGAGGTGTTGTCATGGGTGACCGGGGTATCCCCCACCGTGACCCAGCCCACGCCGGTCTTGGCCTGCCACTCCATGAAGTCCAGCATATCCTGGCTCATGGTGCCGTCCGCGTTGCACTTCAGCACCACCGTGGGCGCGTATTCCAGCCGGTTCTTCAGGGTCAGCCCCCGGATCGTGAGGGGCTGAAATACATGGGGGTATAAATTCGGTTTCATTTCTGATTCCTCCTGTCCGCAGTTTGGTTCGGTTTCTATTATTATAGGGTAAAACCCACCGGGGCGCAAATGGTTTTTCCGGGATAGCAATATAACCGGGATGATATAATCTTCCCCGTGCCGGAGGCAGAAAAAACGCAGGCCCCCGGTTTCCCGGAGGTCTGCGCGTAATTTTCTGGAACGCGGAGCTTTCCAGAAAAGTGAATGATGTCAATTCGATCCTCCCCGGTATTTTATTGCACCGCCGCATAGGGGGCCAGCTCCAGCCGGACAAAATAGCCCTGGGGGTGGCTGCACACCGGGCATTGGGCCGGGGCCATGATGGAGTGGACGATCATGCCGCAGTTCAGGCACATCCAGCCGGTTTCCACATCGCTGACAAACAGCTTGCCCTCCTCCATCAGCTCTGCGAAGTGCCGGAACCGTTCCGCATGAG
>CAYSNK010000210.1:0-2384 GCA_964432375.1 uncultured Oscillospiraceae bacterium
CGGCGGAGTAAGAGCGGGAGGGGAGCCGTCATAGATCGTTCAGACCTTCCTTGAAAAACCGACATTGACGGCACCCTGACCAAATGCTATAATGGAAGAACCTCTGAACAAATTGGAATGGCATGAGGCTGCGCCCTGTGACCATTTAAGGATGCGTGACAACGAGAATGTGGATTGCTGACGATTGGAAGGATTATGAGCTGATCGACTGCGGCAGCGGCGAAAAACTGGAGCGCTGGGGCAGCCAGATCCTGGTGCGGCCAGACCCCCAGGCCATCTGGAATACCCCCCGGAGAAACCGGGGCTGGCGGAAGTACAACGCCCGCTACGCCCGATCCAGGACCGGCGGCGGCGCCTGGGAGGAAAATCGCCTGCCCGCCCGCTGGACCGTTGGCTATAAGGATCTGACCTTTCAGATCAAGGCCATGAATTTCAAGCACACCGGCCTGTTTCCGGAGCAGGCGGTGAATTGGGACTTTGCCCGGGAAATGATCCGGGCTGCCGGGCGGGAAATCAGTGTGCTGAACCTGTTTGCCTATACCGGCGGCGCCACTGTGGCCTGTGCGGCGGCGGGGGCAAGGGTCTGCCATGTGGACGCGGCAAAGGGCATGGTGGCCTGGGCCAAGGAGAACGCCAGGGCCTGCCATCTGGAGAATGCCCCCATCCGCTGGATCGTGGATGACTGCGCCAAGTTCGTGGAGCGGGAGATCCGCAGGGGGAGAACCTATGACGCCGTCATTATGGACCCTCCCTCCTATGGACGGGGCCCCTCCGGGGAGGTCTGGAAGCTGGAGGACAACCTTTATCCCTTTGTGGAGCTGACCGCCCGGGTGCTGTCCCCGCAGCCGCTGTTTGTGATCATTAACTCCTACACCACGGGGCTGGCCCCCTCGGTGCTGGGGTATATTTTGGATACGCTGGTGACGCCGGTTTACGGCGGCCATACGGAGTGCGCGGAGCTTGGCCTGCGGGTGACGGAGAGCCGCCTGGCGCTGCCCTGCGGCTCCACAGGAAGATGGATTTGTGATTGATATGAGCGACGCGATAATTTCCTTTCAGGACGTGAGCTTTGCCTATGAGGGCGGCGCCCCTGTGCTGGAACACCTGAACCTGGAGATCCTCCAGGGCAGCTTCGTGGCAATTTTAGGACATAACGGCTGCGGCAAGTCCACGGCGGCAAAGCTGATGAACGGCCTTCTGGTTCCCACCGGCGGAAAGGTGCTGGTGGACGGGATAGACACCGCAGAGGAGGATAATTTGTTGGAGGTCCGCCGCAGGGTGGGCATGGTGTTCCAGAACCCGGACAACCAGATCGTGGCCAACGTCGTGGAGGAGGATGTGGCCTTCGCCCTGGAAAACCTGGGCGTGCCCTCTGAGGAGATCCGCCGCCGGGTGGACGAGGCCCTGGCGGTGGTTGGCATGAGCGCCTATACCACCCACGCGCCCCACCTGCTGTCCGGTGGACAGAAGCAGCGGATCGCCATTGCCGGGGTGGTGGCCATGCGCCCCGCCTGCATTGTGCTGGACGAGCCCACCGCCATGCTGGACCCCATCGGGCGGCGGGAGGTGCTCCAAACCCTGCTGAACCTGAACCGGGAGCTGGGGATCACCGTAGTGCTGATCACCCACCACATGGACGAGGCGGCAAAGGCCGGCCGCCTGATTGTCCTGCATCAGGGCGTGATTGAAAAGGACGACGCCCCGGAAGAGGTGTTCCGGGACGTGGAGGGGATGAATCGCCTGGGGCTGGCTGTGCCGGAAACCTTCCAGCTGCTGGACGGCCTGCGGCAGGCGGGGCTGGACATCCCCCTCCGGGGCCTTACCCCGGAGGACTGCGCGGAAACCATTTACCAATATCTTAGAAGTTGAGGCCAAAACATTGGAGCCGATTGTTGAAACAAGAAAACTGACACATAAATACAGCGCCGGAACGCCCTTTGAGCAGGACGCCCTGACTCAGGTGGACTTCAAAGCCTATTCCGGCGAATATCTGGGGATCATCGGGCACACCGGGTCGGGGAAATCCACCCTGATCCAGCATCTGAACGGTCTGCTGAAGCCCACCGGCGGGCAGGTCTGCTTCCGGGGGGAGGACATCTGGGCCAAAAAGGGGAGGGCGCGGGAGGTGCGCTTCCAGGTGGGCCTGGTGTTTCAGTACCCGGAGTACCAACTGTTTGAGGAAACCGTTTACAAGGATATCGCCTTTGGCCCCCGGAATATGAAGCTGGAGGAAAAGGAGATTGACCGCCGGGTCCGGGCGGCGGCGGAGTTTGTGGGCCTGGAGGAGCGCTGCCTGGAGCAGTCTCCCTTTGAACTGTCCGGCGGCCAGAAGCAGCGGGTGGCCATTGCGGGCGTCATCGCCATGGAGCCCTCGGTGCTCATTT
>CAYSNK010000211.1:0-2381 GCA_964432375.1 uncultured Oscillospiraceae bacterium
CTCAGCCCAGCGGGAGGTGGAGTCTGCGATCACCGCCACGTCGTAGCCCATGTCGCGGAAATACTCCGCGATGGTGATGCCGGTGTAAACAGAAGCCTCCCGCGCGGCCACGGGCATATCAGAGGTGTTTGCGATCAGAACGGTGCGCTTCATCAGGGAGCCGCCGGTGCGGGGGTCGATCAGGGTGGGGAACTCCCGGAGAACGTCGGTCATCTCGTTGCCCCGCTCGCCGCAGCCAATGTAGATCACGATATCCACATCGGACCACTTGGCCAATGCGTGCTGCACCACGGTCTTTCCGGAACCAAAGGGGCCCGGGACAGCCGCTGTGCCGCCCTTGGCCACGGGGAACATGGTGTCTATCACGCGCTGGCCGGATTGCAGGGGAGTGACCGGGGGAAACTTTCTCTGATAGGGCCGGCCGGTACGGACGGGCCACTTCTGCATCATGGTCAGCTCCTTGACCTCGCCCTTTTCGGTCTTTACGGCGGCCACAGTCTCCAGAATGGTAAATTCCCCCTCCTGGATGGACTGGATGGTGCCGGAAACGCCATAAGGAACCATGATCTTGTGGAGGATAGAGGGTGTCTCCTGGACGGTGCCGATGACATCCCCGGCGATCACCTGGTCGCCAACCTTGACAGCCGCCTTGAACTCCCACTTCTTATCCCGATCCAGTGCGGGAACCTGGACGCCGCGGGGCAGGTTGTTGCTGCCGGTCTTTTTCTTGATCTCCTCCAGAGGGCGCTGGATGCCATCGTAAATATTTTCAATCAGGCCGGGGCCCAGCTCCACGGACAGGGGCGCGCCGGTGGTCTCCACGGCGGCGCCGGGGCCAAGGCCGGAGGTTTCCTCGTAGACCTGAATGGAGGCGGAATCACCGTCCATGGTCAGAATCTCGCCGATCAGCTTCTGGTCGCCGACCCGGACCACGTCGTGCATATTTGCGTCAGACAGGCCGGTGGCAACCACAAGAGGGCCGGAAACCTTAACAATTTTTCCGTTGCTCATTGGTTTACTACCTTCTTTCAAAAGGAATCAGTTTCTCAAATATCCGCCGTTTACAGGATATCCGTACCGACGGCGCGGATCACAGACTTGGTCACGTTCTCCCGGCCAATGCCCAGGGAGCCATCCTTTCCGGGGATCAGAATGATCGCGGGGGTGAGGGCATCCTTATAGCGGGCCAGCTCATCGGGGATCTGCGCGCCCAGCTGCTCCGTCATATAGATGATGGCGCAGGATTCCTTTGCCAGGCGGTGCAGGGTGCGCCGCGCCTCCTCCGCGCTTTCCACGGGATACACGTCCAGCCCCAGGGCCTTAAAGCCCAGGACGCTGTCGCTGTCTCCCATTACCGCAATCTTATACATAGCTTTCACGCAGCCTTTCCCGGATCGTATCCGCCGGCAGCCCGGCCAGCCGCCCCGTCAGAATGATGCGCACCGCCACCATCTCCGCCTCTTTCGCGGCAAGATAGGCCACCACAGGCGCCTCACCAAAGGCAACATATCTGGCATTGCCCACATAGGCCATGACCGCGTCGTCACACAGCTTCTCAAACAGTGTCAGCTTGCCGCCCGCGACTGCCGCGGCCCCCTCCTCTGCTGCGGCCTTCAGAACGGAGGTGGCATACAGGTCGGTCATGGGGGCGCCGGAGTTCACGTTGGCAACGATGCGGTTTGCGTCCACATTGCCGCCGGGGAACAGGACAGTGCGGAGAAAATCCGTGTCCTTGCCCATGCGCAGGGTGCGCACCAGGCTCTTCAGATTCACCGCGTCGATGTTGATGCGGACATAGCCCTCCAGGAAGCTGGACTCGGACTCCCTGGCGATGGCAAACATATCGGCGAAATATGCCTGATCCAGCGCAAAATCCGCAATCTGGGGGTCCCTGGTGTTGCCCAGGGTCTCCCTGGCCTGCTGGATCGCACCGGCCAGGGAACCGGGCAGCCCCCGGAAATCAGAGGCGTGGATGCACTCCTTGATCTGCGCCGCAGGGACGCGGCCGGTGCTTACCAGCAGGTTATCCGCCTCAATGCCCAGGGCTTCGCTTTTCAGCAGGACCTTTGCGTTGTGATAATCGTATTTGACCTTGAACACGTCGATGATGTTCGGGTCGGGGGCGAAGAGATACAGGTCGTCAAAGGTGCGCTGCCGCACCGCAGCCAGCATCCCGTTGATGCTGCTGGCAGTCACTTCCTCCACCTCGGGATAACCACATTCCGCCAGCACCTTTACGGCGTCGCCGACTGTCTGTGCATCCAGCATCCGCTCCATCCGCTCCCGGGAGAGCAGGCTCCGCTCCAGCGCTCTGATCCGGGTCGATAAAAACAGATAGTCTGTATCCTTGATCTTAGCCAAGGGTTTATCCTCCTTTCTCC
>CAYSNK010000212.1:0-2359 GCA_964432375.1 uncultured Oscillospiraceae bacterium
AATGAGGTGTACCGTATGTTATCCTATCTGATCAATGGCATCAGCTTGGGCAGTGTGTACGCGATTATCGCTTTGGGTTATACCATGGTTTACGGCATCGCCAAGATGCTGAACTTTGCCCACGGCGACGTTATCATGGTGGGCGGTTATATCGCCTTTTGCTCCAGCTACTATCTGAACTGGCCTGCGATTCCTTCTATTCTGCTTGCGGTGATTGTGTGTACCCTGCTGGGGATTCTCATCGAGAAACTGGCATATAAGCCCCTGAGAAGTGCCGGCTCTTTGGCGGTTCTGATTACCGCCATTGGCGTCAGCTACTTTTTGCAGAACGCCGCCCTGCTGATCTGGTCCTCCAACCCCAAATCCTTCCCCAACATGATCAGCACCAGTTCCTTCTCTCTGGGTAGCGCCAGCATCACCGTCACTTCCCTGATTACCATTGCCGCCTGTATCATTATCATGATCGGGCTGACCCTCTTCACCAATAAAACCAAGATGGGCAAGGCCATGCGCGCCGTCTCCGAGGATAAGGGCGCCGCGCAGCTCATGGGCATCAATGTGAACGGCACCATTTCCCTGACCTTTGCCATCGGCTCCGGCCTGGCCGCCATCGCGGGGGTGCTGCTCTGCACCGCCTACCCCACCCTGATGCCCACCACCGGCTCCATGCCCGGCATTAAGGCGTTTACCGCCGCCGTCTTTGGCGGCATCGGCTCCATCCCCGGCGCAATGCTGGGGGGCGTCCTGCTGGGCATCATCGAGATCTTCGCGAAGGGGTATATCTCCACAGAGCTGTCCGACGCCATCGTCTTTGCGGTGCTGATTATTGTCCTGATCGTCAAGCCCACCGGACTGCTGGGCAAGAAGATCAACGAGAAAGTCTGAGGTGGGCGCCATGAAAAAGATTTCCAAGAGTGCGCGGGGCAGCTTTATCAACTACGGCATCGTCCTTGTGTTCTTTGCCGTGTTCCAGATCCTGCTCTCCGCCGGGAAGCTGTCCAGCAACCTGACCGGCCAGCTAATCCCCATCTGCGCCTATGTGGTGATGGCCCTTTCCCTGAACCTGGTCGTCGGCATTTCCGGCGAGCTGAGCCTGGGCCACGCCGGTTTTATGAGCGTGGGCGCCTTCACCGGCGTGGTGGTTTCCACCAGCCTGCTGAACGCCGTCCCCATCGGGGCCCTGCGCCTGGCGATTGCCATCCTGGTGGGGGCCGCCATCGCCGCCATCGCCGGTGTGATCATCGGCATCCCCGTCCTGCGCCTGCGGGGGGACTATCTGGCCATTGTCACCCTGGCCTTTGGCGAGATCATCAAGAACATCCTCAATGTGCTTTACATTGCGGTGGACAGCCACGGCCTCCACTTTTCCATTTACAGCGCCCCCGTCAACATTGACGCCGACGCCACCATGATCCTGAACGGGCCCATGGGCGCCCTGGGCATCACGAAGATCTCCTCCTTTGTCAGCGGCATCGTGCTGGTGCTGATCGTCCTGTTCATTATCCAGAACCTGGTGAACAGCCGCTCCGGCCGGGCGATCAAGGCGATCCGGGATAACCGCATCGCGGCGGAAGCCTGCGGCCTGAACATCACCAAGTATAAGATGATGGCCTTTGTCACCTCCGCCGCCATGGCCGGCGCCGCCGGTGCGCTGTACGCGCTGAATTACTCCACCGTGGTTCCCAAGAAGTTTGACTTCAACACCTCCATCCTCATTCTGGTGTTCGTGGTCTTGGGCGGCATCGGGAACCTGCGGGGCTCCATCATCGCCGCCGCAATCCTGACTGTGCTGCCCGAGCTGCTGCGCCAGTTCCAGGATTACCGGATGCTGGTCTATGCCATCGTGCTCATCCTGGTGATGCTGGTGACCAATAACCCCCAGGCCAAAGCGCTGCTGGCCCGGATTGGCGCGAAGGCCAAGGCTCTGCTGGCCCGGATCGGCGCAAAATTCTCCGGAAAGAAAGCTGCAAAGGGAGGGACCGGAAATGAGTGAAAGACAGGCAACCAAGCTGGTTCAGGTTCCCAGCCCCAATAAGATCCCGGAACGGGATATCGACAAGGCCCCCATTCTGGAGGTTTCCCACCTGGGCATCGAGTTCGGCGGCCTGAAGGCGGTGGACGATTTCAACATGGCCATTGGCCGAACGGAGATCGCCGGGCTGATTGGCCCCAACGGGGCCGGGAAAACCACCGTTTTCAATCTGCTGACCAAGGTGTATCAGCCCACGCACGGCACAATCATGCTGGACGGCAAGGACACCCACAGCATGAGCACCATTCAGGTCAATCAGGCCGGCATTGCCCGGACCTTCCAGAATATCCGTCTGTTTGACAAGCTGACGGTGGAGGACAACGTGAA
>CAYSNK010000213.1:0-2343 GCA_964432375.1 uncultured Oscillospiraceae bacterium
ATGGCGATGCCGTCCGTGGGGGGAATCCCCAGCTCCACCGTCCGCCGGATGGTTTTGGTGATATACCGCGCCGCCCGCTCCACCGACCGGGGGAGGGGCACCCCGTTGACCAGATCCGCCGCCAGCACCGCGCAGAACACGTCCCCGGTGCCGGAGCGGTTGCCTCCCACCCGCTCGGTCCACACCTGGGTGGGTTCCTCCCCCCGCTGGTAGACAAAGTTGCACAGACGGTTCCCCCGGCTCAGGCCGGAAATCACCACTTTCCCCGGCCCCTGAGCGGACAGCCTCCGGCACAGGGCCAGAAGCTGCCCCTCCTCCATGTCCTCCCGATAGGGCTCCCCCGCCAGGATGCAGGCTTCGGTCAGATTGGGGGTGATGAGATCCGCGTAGGGCAGCAGCTCGTGCATCCGCCCGGCCAGCTCCCGGGAGTAGGTGGGGTAAAGGCGGCCATAGTCCCCCATAACCGGGTCCACCAACACCTGGGTCTCCCGGGTCTTGAACCGCTCCAGAAAGTCCTTCACCAGGCCGATCTGCTCCGCCGAGCCCAGAAACCCGGTGGCGATGCCGTGGAAGCGCAGGCCCAGCTTTTCCCACTCCCGGCTGTACTCCGCAATATGGCTGGTGTAGTCCGTGTAGAAAAAGCTGGGGAACCCCGTGTGGTTGGAAAAAACCGCTGTGGGCAGAGGGCAGCACTGCACCCCCATGGCAGAGAGGATGGGCAGCTCCACCGCCAGGGAGCACCGGCCAAAGCCGCAGAAGTCATTGATCACCGCCACCTTTTTCTGCCGGTTGTGATTTGGGAGTTCCTGTTTTTCCATCTCGTTTCCCCGCCTTTCCCCGATTGCCCTGTATGTTACCACAGGTCTGGTCTTGTTTCAATGTTCAGTTTACAGGTTTTTTATAAGGTCAGATTTTCAGGCAGAATGATTCCGGCGCCGGGGCGCCGGAGGAGGCGGGAGCTGACCGGGGCAAGGAAACGGTTTTCCCGCTTGCGTCCCAAGCTCCTATCTGTTAAAATAATGGAGAACCGAGGAGGCACGCCGCTATGAGTGAATATCTGTTTTTATTCGACCTGGATTCCACAATTACGAAGAAGGAAGTTATTCCCATGATCAGTTCCCTGATCAGCGGGGAGGCCGTGGCGGAGATGGAGCGCATCACCGAGGCCACCATGATGGGCAAGATCCCCTTCCGCCGGAGCCTGATGGACCGGGTGGCCCTGCTGAGCCAGGTGGACGTGGAGCTTGTGAATCAGAATATCTCAAAAATGCCCCTCAACGAGGAAATCATGGGGTTTATCCACCGGCATAAGGCGAGGTGTTATGTGGTGACAGGCAACCTGGACGTGTGGATTCGGGATCTGGTCAAGCGGATGGATCTGGAGGGCCATGTGTTCTGCTCCAAGACCCTGGTGGAAAAGGGAAAGATCCGGCAGCTGGTATCCATCGTGGATAAGGGCCTGGTGGCCCAGCAGATTGCCGGGCCCTTCGTGGCCATTGGCGACGGTTCCAACGACGCCCCCATGTGCCAACTGGCGGAGATCGGCATCGGGTTCGGCGGCGTCCGCCCCGTGGCCCCGCCCCTGGCAGCCGTGGCGGACTACACCTTTGACCGGGAACACGACCTGGTGGAGTTTCTGGAATCCCTGTGCTGAAGCCTGCTGCCGGCAGGACGCGGGCGCCCGTAAAACAGTTGACCCTCCCTGTGACTGCGGTCACAGGGAGGGTTTTGTTCCTTGTTCCGGTGGGGAGGCGCCCAAGGCTCTCCCGAGTCGAAGCTCCCGTCATCCGGAAACTGGCTGACAGGGGTTGTCACAGGGGCTTACTGCGCCGCCTGCTCCGCCTTGTACTTCCGAATGGCCTCGGTGAGCTTGGGCAGGATGACCTTCACATCTCCCAGGATGCCCAGGTCGGCGATATCGAAGATGGCAGCGGACTCCTCCTTGTTGATGGCGATGATGTAGTCGGAGCCCTCCATACCGGCGGCGTGCTGAATGGCGCCGGAGATACCGCAGGCCACATACAGCTCCGGGCGGACGGTCTTGCCGGTCTGCCCCACCTGGCGATCCTTTTCCATCCAGCCGGCGTCTATCACCGCCCGGGAGCCGGAAACGCCGCCGCCCAGCACCGCGGCCAGGTCCTCCGCCAGCCGGATATTCTCGGCGGAGCCCATGCCCCGGCCGGCGGACACCAGGATCTTTTCCTCGGTGATGTCCTTGGATGCCTTGCCGGACTTGACGGTTTCCAGAACCTCCACGTTGTTGGAAAGCTCCAGTTCCAGCTTCACCACCTCGCCGGTGCGGTTCGGGTCTGCGGGCAGGGCCTGCATCACGCCGGGGCGGAC
>CAYSNK010000214.1:0-2338 GCA_964432375.1 uncultured Oscillospiraceae bacterium
ATTTTAAGGGGAGACGGCGGGTTTGTCAAATCTTTTTGCGGGGATGGGCGGGAAGATCGTTCCTCTCGATTTGCCCCGCGCAAGCGATGGATTTATTCAGCCCCTCCCTTGCCGCCGGAGGCGAGTTGTGATACAATATGGTGCAAAGGAGCAAAGGGGGGATGCAGGGCCATGCGCTTTATTACGGAGTGCCCGGAGGAAACCGAAGCCCTGGGCGAGAGGCTGGGGCGGCTGCTGACCGGCGGCGAGGTCCTGGCCTACACCGGGGATTTGGGAGCGGGAAAGACCGCCTTTACCCGGGGGGTAGCCCGGGGGCTGGGCATCACCGAACGGGTGACCTCCCCCACCTTTACCATTGTCAATGAGTATGAGGGCGGGCGGCTGCCCCTGTTCCACTTCGACCTGTACCGCCTGAGCAGCGCGGAGGATCTGTTTGAGATCGGCTGGGAGGATTATCTGGCGAGGAACGGCGTATGCGCCGTGGAGTGGAGCGAAACCGCCGGGGCCGCGCTGGAGGAGCCCGTTTTGATCCACATCAGCCGGGGAAAAACAGACAATCAGCGGGTCATTACGATTCAGGGGGGTACATTCAGCGATGAAGATCTTAGCCGTTGAAACATCGGCGGCGGCAGCCTCCTGCTGTATCTGTGGGGATGGCAGGCTGCTGGCCCAGTCCTTCCAAAACAACGGTCTGACCCACAGCCGCACCCTGATGCCTATGATTGCCGGGATGCTGGAAAACTGCGGGCTGACCCTGCATGAGATCGACGTGCTGGCCGTGGCCGCCGGCCCGGGTTCCTTTACTGGCCTGCGGATCGGCGTTTCCGCCGTGAAGGGGCTGGCCTGGCCGGAACAGAAACCGGTCTGCGGGGTCTCTACCCTGGAGGCCATGGCCTGGAACCTGGGGCTGCAAACAGGAAGGATCTGCTGCGCCATGGATGCCCGGAGGAAGCAGGTCTACAACGGCATCTTCCGGGCGGAAGAGGGCCAGATCCTCCGGCTCACCCCGGATCGGGCGATTTCCCTGGAGGAACTCTGCGGGGAGGAAGAAATGCGGCAGTATCCCCACATCGTTGTGGGGGACGGCGCCCTGCTTTGCTGCCGGTACGGGGCGGAAAAGGGGCTGGAGCTGACCCCTGCGCCGGAAAATCTGGTCTGGCAAAGCGCCTGGGGGGTAGCCAGGGCCGCCATGGGACAAATCGAGCGGGGAGAGCTCCTCTCCGCAGACCGGCTGGTTCCCAATTATCTGCGCCTGAGCCAGGCGGAGCGGGAACGGCTTCAAAGGGAAAAAGAACGGCAGGCCCCGGGGGCCTGAGAAAAACAGGGAGGGAATCAGAATGGCAAATATGGAAAAGGTTCATGTGGTGGAGCATCCGCTGGTGCAGCATAAGCTGTGTATTCTGCGGGACAAGAACACCGGCGTCAAGGAGTTCCGGGAGGTGGTTTCCGAGATCGCGACGCTGGAATGTTATGAGGCGACCCGGGATTTGCCTACGCGGGAAGTGGAGATCGAGACGCCCATGGGCGTTGGCACTTTCCGCGCAATCGCGGGCAAAAAGCTGGCAATCGTCCCGATCCTCCGCGCCGGCATGGGCATGGTGGACGGCATCCTGAACCTGATCCCATCCGCCAAGGTCGGGCATATCGGCCTGTATCGGGACCCGGACAGCAAGGAGCCTGTGGAGTATTACTGCAAGGTGCCCGGCGACATCGCGGAGCGGGATGTGATCGTGCTGGACCCCATGCTGGCCACCGGAGGTTCCGCGTCTGCGGCCATCCAAGCGCTGAAGAATTACGGCTGCAAGCATATCAAGCTGATGAATATCCTGGCTGTGATGCAGGGCATCGAGCGGGTGCAGGCGGATCATCCCGATGTGGAGATCTATTGCGCCGCCATTGACGAGCGTTTGGACGAGAACTGCTACATCGTGCCCGGCCTGGGCGATGCGGGCGACCGCATCTACGGCACCAAGTAAGGGCGCCGCGAACGATCCTCTGCCGGAGGGGATGACCTTTTCCGGCCCCAAAAAAGAAAATGCTTTCCATTTCCCCCTTGACAAGGGGGAAATGTCAGCTTGTCGAAGAACTCGACAAGCTGTCTCGAAAATGCAAGCATTTTCTCGAATTTCCACATCCTCCTGCATCGCACGCGCTCTGCGCGCACGTTTGGAGGATGAGAAGAGAAATTTTCGAGGCACATGTCCCCGAAAATTTCATATTTCATTTTATTCCGTCAGCAAGCTGACGGAACTCTGCGAGGCTCTTGCATATTAGGGAACCTCTGATTAAATCGGCAAGAGGCGGCGGCCTTTCGGACGGGGCGGTGCTGCTGCGCTGG
>CAYSNK010000215.1:0-2330 GCA_964432375.1 uncultured Oscillospiraceae bacterium
TTCAAGGAAGGTCTGAACGATCTATGACGGCTCCCCTCCCGCTCTTACTCCGCCGTTTTCCGGTAGCCGATGGACAGATCCACCAGGTTTTTCAGGGGCTTTCCCTCCCGATAGCGCTCCAGATTCTCCCGGCAGATGGCGATGATTTTCTCCGTGGTGTCCCGGAGACGCCCGAAGGAGCCGCCGGTGGTATGGGGGGTGATCAGGGCGTTTTCACACCGCCACAGGGGGTGATCCACGGGCAGCGGCTCCGGCTCCGTCACATCCAGGGCGGCCCCCGAAAGCTCCCCGGCGGCCAGCTTTTCCGCCAGGGCATCGCAGTCAATCAGGCTGCCCCGGCCCACGTTCACCACAATGGCGGAGGGCTTCAGCAGGTTCAGGCGGCGCCTGTCCAGCAGGCCCACCGTGGCCGGGGTGCTGGGCAGGGCGCCCACCACAATATCCGCCTGTCTCAGGGCGGGTTCCAATTCGTCCAGGGTCAGCATCTCATCAAATTCCGGGGGCAGCGCCCGGGGCACCCGGCGAACCCCCACGATGTGGCAGTGAAAGGGACGGAACATCCTTGCCACGGCGCAGCCGATATCCCCGGCGCCCAGGATCAGCAGGTTCTTCCCCTCCGGCGATTCCTGCCGGCGCTCGTCCTGCCAGAGGCAGATGCGCTGGTGGTCCCGGTACAGGTGGAGCTTCTTATAGAGGGTCAGCACCATGGCCAGGACAAATTCAGAGATAGACCGGCCAAAGGCCCCGGTGACGTTGGTCAGCGTCACCCCGGCGGGGAACCCTCCCCCGGCGTACCCATCCATGCCGGCATAGGCGGCTTGCAGCCAGTTCAGGCGCCCGGCCCGGTTCAGCTGCTCCAGGCTGGGCTGGCCCAGGATCACCTCGGCAGACGCCAACTGCGCCTCCGTTGGCTCCCGCCCCCCAAAGGTAAAGCGGTAGCCCGGCACAGCGGAGGCCCAGGCCATGTCCTCCTCCCCAAAGGGGGCCATGAGCAGGGCTTCAATCAGGTTTTCAGGATCTCCGGCCTCAGAACACTGAGCCCCCTGGGGCAGCGGCTCATCGGCCCGCAGCCCGTCCCGCTCCCCAGAACCGGACCCTCGGGATGCGGTATGCAGGGAAAATGCAGCCCTTGTCTCCGGTTTTTCCCGATCATATTGATTGGAAGCGAATAATGCCGTTGAGAAAACAGGGCTGCGCCGCGAAAGAAAAGCTGCGGCACAGATGAAAGCCGGAGCAGACAGACAAAGCATTGCAATCGAGATACTCATTTTCATTACGCCTTCCTATTCACACATTTTTTGATTGATCCCGGGAGAAACTGCCCTTCCCCGCCCGGGCGCAAGTGGCCGCCGGAAGAAGTTCCTCCGGCGGCCGGAATTGTTCATTTCCCCTCGGCGGTGGAGAGCAGGATACGGTCATTGTCCAGCTCCGCGCCGGTGCCCACGGCAAACTTTTGCAGCAGGTCGTTGACGGTCATGTGGCTGCGTTCCTCACCGCTGACATCCAGAACGATACGGCCGGAGTCCATCATCAGCGTCCGGTTACCCAGCTCCAGGGCCTGGTGCATATTGTGAGTGACCATCATGCAGGTGATCTTCCGCTCCTCCACGATCCGCCGGGTCAGGTTCAGCACCTTTTCCGCTGTGCCGGGATCCAGGGCGGCGGTGTGCTCATCCAGCAGCAGGATCTTCGGCGTGACGATGGTGGCCATCAGCAGGGTAAGGGCCTGGCGCTGTCCGCCGGAAAGCAGGCCCACGGGGTTCTTCATCCGATCCTCCAGCCCCATGTTCAGCTGGGCCAGCTGATCCCGGAACAGGGCTTTGTCCTTACGGGAAACCCGGCTCAGGAAGGCGTGCTGCCCCTTGGAGGCCCGGAGGAACGCCACAGCCAGGTTTTCCTCAATGGTCATATTGGGGGCGGTGCCCTTCATGGGGTCCTGGAACAGGTGGCCGATATACTTGGCCCGCCTGTAATCGGGGACAAAGGTGATGTCCTTTCCGTCCAGCTCCACAAACCCGTCGTCCACATAAAATTCGCCGCAGATGGCGTGGAAGGTGGTGGATTTCCCGGCGCCGTTGGAGCCGATGATGGTGATAAAATCGCCGTCGCTGACCTCCAGATTCAGGTGATCCAGGGCCACCTTTTCATTGACGGTGCCTTTATTAAAGGTCTTGCTCACATTGATGAGCTTCAGCATCCGCCATCGCCCCCTTTCTCCGCCGCCATGCGCCTGCGCTTCGCCACGGCCAGCCGCTTGGTCCTCCACAGGGAGATGATCTCCTTGATGGCGGGCATGGAGATGGCGATGGCCACAATCAGGGCGGAAACCA
>CAYSNK010000216.1:0-2241 GCA_964432375.1 uncultured Oscillospiraceae bacterium
AAGCTGACGGAACTCTGCGAGGCTCTTGCATATTAGATCTTCAAAAGTACCTTTTCCACGGGTCGATATTTATCGGGGAATTGCAAAAACGGGAATGTCGCGGATGCAGCCGTAGTCATACTGCTTGAAATCGGTGGGGAGGAGGAGCTTGATATCCGTCTTACTCAAATTGAGGGCATCCCGCATCGCCTTGTTTTCGGCGCTGCTGAGTCCCCGGAAGCACGCCCCGTCCGGGCCGTATAGACAGCCGTCCCGAATGGAGTAGCCCCGGGCTTTCAGGTATTCCACAACCTCCCCGGCCCGCTCTTTGAGTTCGCCTGCCCTCGTCTTGAACTTCTTCTGCATCATCCGATTGAAGTCGAGAGAGAACCGATCCAGCTCGTCATAGTCCTCCGAGGGGGGTTCCTCCCCCCAATCCTGGCATCTGATGGGCCTGTGGGTGCAGCGGCTGTCAACCAGGCAGGCGTGGAGCTTGAGCGTGATGTTTTTCGCGTCCGTTGAGCCGGGATTGCTGCAAAAATATGCTTCAAGCTCCGCAGCGCTGGGGCAGCGATAGCCAATCGAGAACGTATAGGCGTTCCAGCGGCGGTGTTCCAGCCAGGCCAGGTAGTCCCAGCCGTCCAGCTCGGTGTCGTTCGGGTCCTTGATCCCGCGATACCGGCTGACCAGTTCGCTGCCCAGCTGCTCCCGGGTCATACCGGCGATGACCTTTCCGGTTTCCGTGTCCAGCAGATCAGGAGCAACGGAGAAGATTTTATACCTTGCGTGGATGGTGGAGGCGGTTTTGGAACGGCGGTTATACTCATCCAGAAGGAAGTCCTCGCTCTTATCGCTGCCATGGACAGCCCGTTCTTCCAGCTCGGGCGTGAACACGTTCCGGGTGCTGAAGCGGTCCGCAAACCTGCCCAAGGCGGTACAGTTGGGGCGCTTTTTCAGGTTCAGCGCGTCGCACAGGTAATTGTCCTCCACGATGTAGAGGAGCTGAACCGGATTGCAGCCGTCCTGCAAATGGAGCAAGCTGTATTTGCGCTGGAGCCACTGGGCGATGTTCAGGTTTTTGGGGCCGTTATCCAAAGCGACGAGAACATAATTGCATTGATTCAGGGCGGGATGATTGGCGAAGAGCGCGTCCAGAGAAATGCCCCCTTCGTCCATGGAGTAGAACCGGATACTGGCGTAGGGATCAGCCGGGGCGGAATCCCCCATCCTGACGCCGGGAATCAGATGAGACATTTCCTGATAGAATTGCCCGGCCTGGCCGGGGACAACCACATGGATCTCCAGCGGGATGGGGGCCTTGGTGCTGGGATTCAGCAGCTGGCCGCACCAGTAGGAGGCCAGGATCATTTCCCGGCTGATTGCCGAACTGCCGACCACCAGGATAGAGAGCTTCATTTCGGAGAGGTTTTCCTGACCGGTTTTGGCAGCCCGGAGCTCTGCCAGAAGCGGGAGATAGAGGGGGTACTGATCCAGTATGTCGTAGACCAGGCTGGTGTCCTCGCGGACGACCTTGACCGTGAGCTTGGGGTCGATGCTCTTCTCTTCCCCCTGCCGGTAAATCTTCGCAACCAGATCTGCGGAGGTGTCGTTCTGGGAGAAAAACAGGATCTGGACATCGGGAGAAGTCCCGCACAGCTTGCGATACACCCGGACGACAGTGCCGTCCTTCTCCGCCGTTTTCTCCGACAGGGCGATGGCGGTATTGAGGTTGTTGGTTTCGTCCTGATCCATCAGCAGGTATGTGACCTGGCTGCCGCCGTACAGGTGCAGCGTGGAAACGTCATCGGAAAGGCAGACGGCGCCCAGACGCTTTGCGCGCTGCAGGAGTTCGGCGCCGCGTTCGCTGTCCCTGTTCACATAGGCATCCGTGAAAATGATGCACTTTTTCTGATGTCTGCGGCGGGGGAGATCGGGCCCGCTTTTCCCGCCGAGATTGGGAGAAAAGTCCGGATCTGCGGCAATGTTTTCCGCCAGGCAAACCGTTTTTTCGTTCAGCTCAGAAAAAACATATTTCGGGCGGAAGATCTGGATGTACAGGGCCAGGCGGGGAAAGAGGTTGCTCAGCAGATCCAGCAGGATCGCGCCGCCAATGACGGGGGCCATGATGTTCTGAATGGCGCTGAGGCCGCAGATAAAAGCGGCAAAGGCGGCGGAGGGGACCAGTTCCATGGAAAGGGTGCGCAGCCAGCTCAGATAGAGGGTGTAGTCATCATCCATGCTGAAGGTCTGCAGGGAGTGAAC
>CAYSNK010000217.1:0-2192 GCA_964432375.1 uncultured Oscillospiraceae bacterium
GGGGGGATTCTGATTGAGGAGTGAGCGCGATGATCTATGTAGACAATGCGGCGACCACCAGGGCCAGCGAGGAGGCTAAACGGGCCATGCTGTCCTGCCTGGAGGAGGATTACGGCAATCCGTCCAGCCCACATTCGGTTGGCCGGCAGGCGGCAGCCCGGCTGGATCAGGCCCGGGCTGCTATGGCCGGGGGATTGGGCTGCGCACCGGAGGAAATCGTGTTTACCTCCGGCGGAAGCGAGGCGGATAACCAGGTGATCTTTTCCGCCGCGGCCCTGGGCGAAAAGCAGGGGAAACGGCATATCCTCTCCACCGCCTTTGAGCACCATGCGGTGCTGGGCCCGTTAAAGAAGCTGAAAGAGCGGGGGTTCGAGGTGGAGCTGCTGGACGTGGGCCATCTGGGAACTGTCACGCCGGAGCAGGTGGAGCGCGCCATCCGTCCGGACACCTGCCTCGTGACCATTATGTACGCGAATAACGAGATTGGCAGCATATTGCCCATCGGGGAGATCGGCGCGGTTTGCCGGGAAAAGGGCGTCCTGTTCCATACGGACGCGGTGCAGGCCGCCGGCCATGTGCCCATCCGGGTCAGGGAGGAGAACATTGATCTGCTGTCCCTGTCCGCCCATAAATTCCATGGGCCAAAGGGCGTGGGCGCGCTGTATGTGCGGCAGGGCGTTCCCCTGGCCGGTCTGATTCTGGGCGGCGCCCAGGAGCGGGGCCGCCGGGCCGGTACGGAGAATCTTCCCGGTATTGCGGGTATGGCGGCGGCCTTTCAGGAAGCCTGTGCGCAGATGGCGGAGAACGAGAAACAGGTTGGCGCCCTGCGGGACCGGCTGATTGAGGGCCTCTCCCGGATTCCTCATTCCGCGCTGAACGGAGATCCGGCGCATCGGCTGCCCGGGAATGTCAGCTTTTGCTTTGAGGGAGTGGCGGGGGAATCCCTTCTCCTGCTGCTGGACGCAAAGGGCATCTGCGCGTCGGCGGGCTCCGCCTGCGCGTCAGGCTCCCTGGAGCCCAGCCATGTGCTGACGGCCATCGGACGGCCGCCGGAGGTGGCCCAGAGCGCCCTGCGCATCTCCCTCAGCCACTATAATACGCGGGAGGAGGTGGAGCGGCTTCTGGCCGCAATACCGGAGGTGGTGGACACGCTGCGGAAAATGTCCCCGGTTTGGAAGCGGCTCTGCGCCGGGGAGGAGCGCTTCCTGTTGTAGGGCGCTCTGTAAATGCGCTCTCGGCGAGTTCCCGTCCCTACTAACCAACCGGGAATCATCAGAATATTTTCAAAAAAAGGGTTGACAACGGGTTTGAAATCTGTTATCTTGTAATCAATAAACCGAGCGGGTTTATAGGTTAATTATCACCCTGCATACGCTGGGTTCCAGTTAGGAGTGTCTGCCATGACGCATCTGTTTTCCCAACTGCTTCGGCAGAATTTTCGCAACGGGCGAATGTGACCCCCTCTTTCACAGGCTCATCCCGTAAAGTCAAATCATAAATTTATAAAATGAAAGAGGTATTTTATTATGGCTAAGATCACGGAAGAAACCAAGAAAAATTGGAAATTTGACACACTGGCCCTCCACGTCGGACAAGAGGAGCCCGATCCCGCTTCCGATGCCCGGGCCGTGCCGATTTACGCCACCACTTCTTATGTGTTTAAGAACTCCGCCCATGCTGCGGCGCGCTTCGGCTTGGCCGATGCCGGCAATATCTATGGCCGCCTGACCAACTCCACCCAGGGCGTTTTCGAGGATCGGATCGCCGCGCTGGAGGGGGGCGTTGCGGGCCTGGCAGTGGCCTCCGGCGCCGCCTCGATCACCTACGCGATCCAGGCTCTGGCTGCCCAGGGCGAACATATTGTCGCCCAAAAGACCATTTACGGCGGCACCTCCAACCTGCTGGCGCACACGCTTCCTCTTTTCGGCGTCAGCACCACCTTTGTGGATGCCCACAATCTGGAGGAAGTGGAGGCCGCCATCCAGCCCAACACCAAGGCAGTCTATCTGGAAACGCTGGGCAACCCCAACTCCGACATTCCCGATATCGACGCCATCTCCGAGATCGCTCATAAGCACGGTCTGCCCGTCGTGGTGGATAACACCTTCGGCACCCCCTATCTGATCCGGCCTATCGAGCACGGCGCGGATATCGTGGTTCATTCCGCCACCAAGTTCATCGGCGGCCACGGC
>CAYSNK010000218.1:0-2187 GCA_964432375.1 uncultured Oscillospiraceae bacterium
TCGCTCTTAAACTCCATCGCCGGGGACACCACCGAATTGGCGAATCCCGTGATGGGCACCAGGGTGCCCGCCCCGGCGTGCTTTGCCAGGTCGTCATAGACATTCAGGCCGGTGGCCAGGGCGGAAAGGAACACCAGGGTCACGGAAACCGCCAGCCCTGCAGGTTTCTCTCCCAATCCCAGCCACTGGTACAGGTTGTTCAATGCCTGCCCCAGGGTGCAGATCAGCCCGCCTACCGCAAAGGCCCATACGCAGTCCTTTCCCAGCGGCGATCTGGGGGAGAGCTTCCTCACATAGTCGGCGTATTCCCTGTCCGTCATATCTGTCAGTTTTTTCATATTGGCCTCCTTACTTCGAGGGAAGCCCCGGATCACTCGCCCGGCTCCCGGCGGCCGGATCGGGGCTCCACTCGCCGTTTAGGATGGCCCGTTTGCCGGAATTTATACGGCGCAGTCCAGCAGCTCCACCAGGATCGCGTTGCTGACCAGAAAGCCCCGATCCGTGCAGCGCCAGCGGCCATCCGTCTCCTTCAGCAGCCTGTGGCGGGCAAACAGCCCCATCTTTTCCTCCAACCGTCCCCAGGCGCTGCCGCCCCTGTCCTCATATTCCTCTTGGCAGATCCCCCGGCTCAGCCGCAGGCCCAGCATGATATACTCCCGCACCCGCTCCTCCGGCGAGGGGCGGCTCTCCTCACAGCGGGGCGTTTCTCCCCGCAGCCAGGCGGCCAGATCCCGGCTGTAACCGAATCGCAGGCCGCCAAAGTCCGAATGGGCCGCCGGGCCGAAGCCCAGATATTCCCCCAGGGTCCAGTATTTCAGATTATGCCGGGATTCCCGGCCCGGCCTGGCGAAGTTGGAGATCTCATAATGGTGAAACCCCGCCTGCTCCAGCCGCTTGCAGGCCCAAAGATACGCGTCCGCCTGGGCGTCCTCGTCGGGGAAGTCCTCCGGGTCCCGGTTCCGGAAGGGCGTCCCCTCCTCCACCTTCAGGCCGTAGCAGGAGAGGTGCTCCGGCTCCAGGGCCAGAACCCGCTCCACCGTCTGCTGCCAGCCCTCCGGGGTCTGCCCCGGAAGCCCATAGATCAGATCTAGGCTCAGGTTCTCAAACCCGGCCCGGCGGACTATATGAACCCCCAACTGTGCCTGGGCAAAGGTGTGGGGCCGCCCGGCGGCGGTCAGGACGGCGTCCTCCGCGCTCTGTACCCCCAGGGAGATCCGGTTGACGCCCGCTCTGCGGAGCCGGGCCAGCCCCTCCTCGGTGACGGAATCCGGGTTGGCCTCCAGGGTGATCTCGCAGTCCTCGGCCAGGGAAAAGTTCCGTTTCACCCCATTGAGAACGCGGACGATTCGCTCCGCGCCAAACCAGCTTGGGGTTCCGCCGCCGAAATAGACCGTATCCACCAGATAGTCCCCTGCCCCCGGGCCGGCCCGGTTCAGTTGGGCGCAGAGGGCGGCGGCATAGCCGTCCATCTCCCCCTCCTTTCCCGGCAGGGAGTAAAAATCACAGTAGGCGCACTTCGATTTGCAGAAAGGAATGTGGATGTAAATTCCCAATGGCTTCATGGCGGTTCCCCCCAGGGCATTTGTCTCTCCGGAACCTCTGACACGATCACCCGGGGCCGGAGGGCGTCGGTTTTTGCGGATCGGATCAGGGTTTCCCCTCCTATTTTACCCGGCGGAGCCGGAAAGCGCAAGCCCCGGGCCGGAGGGCAGCTTAAAATAAGAATAAAAACTAACCACCCCGACGAATATTGTTAATATCAACAAAAACCGTTGACAAATCCCCCGGGTTCGTGTATATTATAACCAGAACAAGAAAGGTACAAAAAAAGGAAGAAGCTCTTCCAAAGAAGCCGCCGGAGACCGACGGGAGGAATTTAAAAATGGATGGTAAACTTCTGATTATTTAAATTCTTTTGTGGAGGCATGATTCCCATGTACAAGTGAGTTCTGATTCATTGCGAAATTGAATCCGTTAAGTCTGCAACTGAGATTTCCACCTGCAAAGCCATTATAATGGAAGCATAGAAGATGCAAGTTGTAAGAGTGTTGTGAATCGTAACGCAGTCGAATTTCCGGTTCTGTTTCAGCAAAATCTAAGAAAGAGAGGGAAACCAAAAGTGATGTTAGATACCAAGGGGAATCGCTAACCGCCGTTTTCGAGAAGGAAACGGCGGTTAGCTTTTTT
>CAYSNK010000219.1:0-2177 GCA_964432375.1 uncultured Oscillospiraceae bacterium
TCCGGTAAGCCTCCTCCTCGCTGACGCGGCCCACGGCGGACAGGGAGGCCAGGCTATATTGAAAAGTCTCCTGGGCCAGGGAGCGAATCTCCTCCCGGGTCACGGCATCGTAGACGGCAATCATCTCATCGGGCGTAAGCACCACTCCCCCGTCATCCAGCTCACAGCGGGCCAGATAGGACATCCGGGAGTAGGTGGACTCCAGCCCCATCAGGACGTTGGCCTTGGTCTGCTCCCGGGCCCGATCCAGTTCCTCCTGGGTGACGCCGTGATCCGCGAAATCCCGGATCACCTGGCAGATGGTGCGGAGGGCGGTCAGCTCCGTGTCCCGGTTGGTGGCGGTGTAGACGGAGAAAATGCCGGTGTCCCGATAGCAGGAGCCAAAGGAGGAGACGGTGTAGCACAGGCCCTGCTTTTCCCGCACCTCCTGGAACAGCCGGGAGGACATCCCGCCCCCCAGGATGGAGGAGAGCAGCTGCATGGCGTAGCGGCTGGGGTGGTTGATGGGGATGGAGGGGAAGGCCAGTTGGAGGTGATTTTGCTCGGTGGCCTTCTTCTTCAGGGTCAGGCCGGGGCGGTAGAGGGCATTTTTCGTGGGCCGGAGGTGTACCGGCGCCAGCCCGGAGAGGCGCTGCCTGATTTCCTCCACAAATTCATCGGAAAAGGAACCCGCCAGGCTGACTACGATCCGATCCGGGCCATAGTGGGCGTGGTGCCAGGCTTTCAGGCTCTCCCCCGTCATGTTCTTCAGGGTGGAGCAGGTGCCGAGGATGGGACGGCCCAGGGAGCTGCCGCCGTACACCTTGGCCATCAGCCGCTCGCTGACCAGGTCGTCCGGCTCATCCCGATACATCCCGATCTCCTCCAATACGACGCCCCGCTCCGTTTCCACATCCTCCTGGGAAAACCGTGCCTCAAAGACCAGAGTGCAGAGGATATCCAGCACCTGGGGCAGGTGGGAGTCCAATGCCCGGGCATAAAAGCAGGTACACTCCTTGGTGGTAAAAGCGTTGACCTGACCGCCGATGGCGTCCATCTGCTGGGCCAGCAGGGAGGCGGAAACGGAGTCGGAGCCCTTAAACACGAGATGTTCGATAAAATGGGCCGCGCCGTTTTCCGCCGCGGATTCGTCCCGGGAGCCGGAAGCCACCCAAAAGCCAATGGCGGCGGAGCGGATTCCATCCATCCGTTCCGTCAGGATGCGGACGCCGTTGGGCAGCGTGATTTTTTCATACATGGACAGGTTCCTCCAGTCGGCGCTTCCCCTTGCCTCTTCTTGCCGGGAAGCGGTGATTTCAAAATAAACCGGGCGGACGGTTTGTCTGCCGTCCGCCCGGGGGATCTTTCATTCATACCGGAACATCAGTATAACCGGATCAGTTCTTCTTGATACCCTGCTTTGCCCGGATCTCCCGCAGAGCGTCCTTGTGGGAGAGGTTGACCCGGCCCTTTTCGTCGATCTCCGTGACCTTGACCCAGATCATGTCACCCACCTTGACCACATCCTCCACCTTTTCTACCCGGTGGTCTGCCAGCTTGGAGATGTGAACCATGCCGTCCTTGCCGGGGGCCAGTTCCACGAAAGCGCCGAAGTTCAGGATGCGGACCACCTTGCCGAAGTACAGGGCCCCCACCTCGGGGACAAACACGATGGTTTCAATGGTCTTTTTCGCGGCGTCGCAGGAGGATTTGTCGGGCGCGGAGATAAACACCGAGCCGTCGTCCTCGATATCAATTTTCGCACCGGTGTCGGCGCAAATCTTCTGAATGACCTTGCCGCCGGAGCCGATGACATCCCTGATCTTGCCGGGGTCGATCTTCATCTTGACCATCTTGGGGGCGTTCTCGCTGACCTCGGGCCGAGGGGCCGGGATGCAGGGCAGAATGACCTGGTCGATGATCTCGCAGCGGGCGTCCCGGGTGATGTCCAGCGCTTCCTTGATGATTTCCATGGTCAGGCCGTCGTTTTTCAGATCCATCTGGATGGCGGTGATCCCGGCCTTGGTGCCGGCCACCTTGAAGTCCATTTCGCCGTGGAAGTCCTCCACGCCCTGGATATCCAGGAAGGTGGTGAAGCTGCCGTCGTCGTCCTGAATCAGGCCGCAGGAGATGCCGGCAACCGGGGCCTTGATGGGCACGCCGGCATCCATCAGGGCCAGAGTGGAGCCGCAGATGGA
>CAYSNK010000220.1:0-2164 GCA_964432375.1 uncultured Oscillospiraceae bacterium
AAAAACACGGGCATGGCCCGGTTGGGAGAGTTAGCATTGAATACCTATCGTGTGGCGTTTATCTCTCTGGGATGCGCCAAAAATCTGGTGAATACCGAACAGATGATGGCCCTGGTTCAGGAGGCGGGCCATCGGATCGTGGAGAATCCGGCACAGGCCGATGTTGCCGTGCTGAATACCTGCGGGTTTATCGACTCGGCAAAGAGCGAGGCCATTGACCATATCCTGCGGCTGGGCCAGCTGAAGGCCGAGGGCAGCCTGCAAAAGCTGCTGGTCACCGGCTGCCTGCCCCAGCGCTATCAGCGGGAGATCCTGGAGGAACTGCCCGAGGTGGACGGGATTCTGGGCACCGGAAGCTATCCGGAGATCGTGCCCGCCATTGAGCGGGTGATGGCCGGCGAAGCCCCCGCCTATTTCGGCAATATCCACCGCACCCTGGAGGACGGCCCCCGGCTGGTGGCCACCCCCCGCTATATGGCCTATCTGAAAATTGCGGAGGGCTGCTCCAACTGCTGCGCCTTCTGCGTGATCCCCTCCCTGCGGGGCCGCTATCGCAGCCGCCCCATGGATTCCCTGCTGGCGGAGGCCAGAGGGCTGGCGGCCAGCGGCGTCAAGGAGCTCATCGTGATTGCCCAGGACATCACCCGCTACGGCACAGACTTTGATGGGAAGCATCACCTGGCCCAACTGCTGCGGGAGCTTTGCAGAATTGACGGGTTCCGGTGGATTCGCCTGCACTATCTCTACCCCGACGAGTTTGACGACGAGCTGATCGACACCATTGCCGAGGAACCGAAGATCCTGCATTATCTGGACATTCCCATCCAGCACGCCAACGACAGGATTCTTTCCACCATGAACCGCCGGGGCACAAAAAAGGAGATCCTGGAGCTGTTCACCAAGCTGCGGGAGAGGATCCCCGGCCTGGTGCTGCGCACCAGCCTGATCTGCGGATTGCCCGGCGAGGGGGAGGAGGAATTTGAGGAGCTCTGCGCATTTCTGAACGAGGTGAAGATCGAGCGGGCCGGCGTGTTTCAGTATTCCCCGGAGGAGGGAACCCCTGCCGCCGCCATGGAGAATCAGGTGCCGGACGACGTGGCCGCCCGCCGGGTGGAGCTGGTGGTGGATCTGCAGTCCCGCATTATGGACGAGTTCAATGAGAGCCGTCTGGGGGAAACCCTGGAGGTCCTCTGCGAGGGCTTTGATCCGGATATGGGCTGCTTCTGCGGACGCACCTACGCGGATTCCCCGGATATCGACGGCAAGGTTTACTTCACTGCCGCAGGCGCCGTGATGCCCGGCGAGATGGTTAAGGTGCTGATCACCGATACCACCGATGATGGCGACCTGACCGGCGAGATCGAGGAATGAGGAGGGACGAAGGATGAATTTAGCCAATCGGATTACCATGTTCCGAGTCATTATGATCCCGGTGTTTCTGGTGTTTTGTTACCTGGACTTCCCCGCCGGCAAGTATATTGCCCTGGTCATTTTTATCCTGGCCAGCCTCAGCGACTTTGCCGACGGGCAGATTGCCCGCCGCCGCAATCTGGTGACGGATTTCGGCAAGTTTATGGACCCCCTGGCAGATAAGGTGCTGGTCACCGCTGCCATGCTGGTGTTTGTGGAGTGGGGGCTGATGCCCGCCTGGGTGCTGGCTGTCGTGATTGCCCGGGAGTTTGCCGTCAGCGGCCTGCGCATGATGGCCGCCGCCAATGGCAAGGTCATTGCCGCCGCCTGGTCCGGCAAGGTCAAAACCGCCTCCACCATGGTCTGTGTCATTCTGATGTTCCTGCCCATTCCGGCGGCCCTCAACACAGTGTGCTGGGTCGTCATCCTGGCGACTACGGTTTACTCCGGGATCGAGTATTTCCTCCGGAACAAGAACGTCATTGACTGGAAAAATCTGTGAGGTGCGGAATGGAAAAAGGAAGCGTATCCAACAGGGGCCCCATCCTCAAGGGTGTGGCTGTGGGCCTGGCGGCGGGCACACTGGTTCTGCTGCTGTTCGGCCTGGTGGGAAAGAGCTGGCTTGTGGGCATCCTGGCCGGTGTCTGCTGTGCCATCGGCTTTTTCTGCATGGCCTTTGCCTGGTTTTATCTGAAAGCGGTGGAGCGGTTCTATCAGGAGCACCCCGAGCTTCAGGCCAAGCCCCAGGAGGAGC
>CAYSNK010000221.1:0-2133 GCA_964432375.1 uncultured Oscillospiraceae bacterium
AAGCTATTATTCATAAATAATTCAGAATTGGCCGGGGCCGCGCCCTTGTATCCGGGGAAAAAATAGAGTAAAATAAATGGGAAAGCAGACGCGGGCCCAACCGGGGCGGCGCTGCTTTCCAAATCAATTCCAAACGGATAAAGGAGAAATCGTAATATGTGGAAAAAGCGAATTGCGGCGGTGCTGACGGTCTGTCTGCTGCTGGCGGTCAGCTTGCCCGCCTTTGCGGAAACCCAGGAGGATTCCTCTGTCAAGGGCTATCTTGTGCTGGGGGAAAGCCTCAGCGAAAGTCAGAAGAGCACCGTCCTCCAGCTGATGGGGGTGGATGAGAGCCAGTTGGGAGACTATACCGTGGCCACCACCTCCCACGCGGAGGAGGAGGAGCTGTTCGGCGGCTATCTCAGCGCCTCCGTCCTGGGCAGCAAGGCCCTGTCCTCCATCCTGCTGATCCCCCAGGCGGAGGGCAGCGGCATCGACATCACCCTGCACAATATCAACTACTGCACCGAGGAGATGTACCAGTCCGCCCTGATCGACGCGGGGGTCAGCGACGTGAAGGTGATCGTGGCGGGCCCTGTGGAGCTTTCCGGCACCTGCGCCCTGGCCAGCGCCATGAAAGCCTACTCCCTGATGACCGGGGAGGAAATTGACGAGGACGCCATGGACGCCGCCGTCAACGAGATCGTGGCCACCGGCACTGTGGCCGAGGAGGTGGGCAGCAACGAGGACGCCACCGAGCTGGTTGCCGCCCTGAAGCAGACGGTGCTCAGCGAGGATCTGGACGAGACAGGGATCGGCGAGGCACTGGATAAGCTGTGCCAGCAGATGGGGATCACCCTGTCCGACTCCACCCGCCAGGCCATCATCGAGCTGATGATGAAGCTGAAGGACTGCGACATCGACATCGACGCCCTGGAGAAGCAGGCCGCCGGCCTGTACAACCGGGTAAAGGCGCAGCTGGACGCCTCCGGCCTCAGCGAGAGCACCGCCAATTTCCTGGAGCGGGTGATCAACGCCATCAAGGAGTTCTTCGCCAGCATATTCGGATAAGCGCGCCCCCAAGTCCCCAATGATCCTTCCGCCTGATCCGACGCCCCGGGGCGTCGGATCTCTTTTTCCCATTGGCGCTCCAGGCCCGGGCGATTTCCCCAAATGATGTTTGACAGTGCGTTTAAGATCTGCTATACTGACGACAGACAGCTCTTTCCGCAGAGTGTTCTTTCTGACACAATTAAATCACGGGATTGCGTAAGCGGCGGCACCTGTTCCGGAGGGCACGCCGATTTTTTGCGCCCTGCAGCCGCCGGAATTCTGAACAAAAGAGGTAATTACCATGAAGCAAAACGAACCCATTCTGACCCGGGATTTTATCCTGCTGTTCATCATTTCCGTGGCGGTCTGCACGGCCATGAATATGCTGAACGTGCTGATCCCCCTTTTTGTCACCGAGGATCTGGGCGGCACCACCGCCACCTGCGGCTTCCTCTCCACCGGCTATCTGCTGGCCTCCTGCCTGAGCCGTCCTTTTAACGGCATCCTGGTGGATCGCCTGGGCCGCCGGGTGATGATGTGCGCCGGCGCCCTGCTCTTCGGCGTTGCCCTGCTGCTGTGCAACTGGATCTCGGCCATCGCCCTGATCTTTCTCCTGCGTATTCTGATGGGCGTGGGCTACTCCGCCGCCTCCACCGCAAACAACACCGCCTCCACCGACGTCATCCCTCCCAGCCGGATGAGCGAGGGCATCGGCTACTTCGGCATCAGTCAGAACTTTGCCAATGCCGCGGGCCCGGCGGTGGCCGCCTTTTTGCTGGGATTTCTGACTAACCGCAGCGCCCTGGTTTCCGGCGGCATTCTCTGCTTCGCGGCGGCGGCCCTGGCGCTCCTGGTCAACTATGAGCGGAAAAATCCCCCCGCCAAGTCCGCCGGGAAAAAGCCGGGCTTTGCCTTTGAAAAAACCGCAGCCGTGGCCTCCCTGCTCCAGGGCTTTTCCATCTTCTTCGTCAGCAGCATGATGTGCTTTATGACCCTGTATGTGGTCAACAGGGGCTTCAGCTCCGGGGTGGCGGGAACCTTTTTCGTCCTCTCCTCCATTGTCATCATTCTGGTGCGGATGGTGTTCTCCCGCTTTGTGGA
>CAYSNK010000222.1:0-2128 GCA_964432375.1 uncultured Oscillospiraceae bacterium
GAGCCCAAGGTGTTCCTGATGGACGAGCCTCTGTCCAACCTGGACGCCAAGCTGCGCAACCAGATGAGAGCAGAGATCATCAAGCTGCGCCAGCGCATCGACACCACCTTTATCTATGTCACCCATGACCAGACCGAGGCCATGACCCTGGGCGACCGGATTGTAATCATGCGGGACGGCTGGATCATGCAGATCGGCACCCCCCAGGAGGTCTTTGACCATCCCGCGAATGTATTCGTGGCCGGGTTCATCGGAATGCCCCAGATGAACTTCTTCAAGGCAAAGCTGGAGAAGATCCAGGGCGGTTATCAGGTGTCCTGCAACGGCGCCGTCTTTGCCCTCTCCCAGGAGATCCAGTCCAAGCTCAGCGCCAAGGGCTATGAATCCAAGGAGATCACCCTGGGCTGCCGCCCCGAGCACATGGTGGTAAAGGCCGCCGGCCCCGACACGATGGAGGCTATGGTAGACGTATCTGAAATGATGGGCAGCGAGATCCACCTCCATGTCACCTGCAACGGCGTGGATACCGTGATCCGCGTCCCCAGCACCGAGCTGTCTGCGGAGCAGCGGGGCGGACTGCCCATCGGCGCGAAGATCAACATCTCTGTGCCCGATAACCTGGTTCACCTGTTTGACCCCGAAACGGAGGAAAATCTTCTGTGATTCTGGCTAAGAACAAGGATGCCGGCCAGTATTTTGGCCTGGGCAAAAATTTGGACGCGGCCCTGACGCGGCTTCTGGAGGGGCTGGACGGCCTGGAGCCGGGGCATTATGATATGGACGGCAGCAACGTCTATCTGAACTGCCTGGATTATGAGACGGCGCCGGAGGCGGAGTGCTTCTACGAGGCCCACAAGCGCTATGGGGATATCCATATCATGCTAAAGGGAGAGGAACGGGTTTCCATCTCCCACCCGGATACACTGACGGAGTTTGAGCGGACGCCCGAGAATGACTTCTTCGCTTACCGCGGGGAGGCGGAATCCACCTTTGTGCTGAAACCCGGCAGCTTCCTGGTGGTATTTCCCGGGGACGCCCATAAGATCAAGATGCAGGTAAATGGCCCCGAGCCTGTGCGCAAGGCAGTGTTCAAATTCAAACTGTAAAAGCGAAGGCGGGCAGAGTGGAATGTTCTGCTCTGCCCGCCGAGTTTCGTCATTCCGACGTTTCGGAATAGGAAGGGATTGAGGGAAGCAAATGAAAGACATCAGTAAGTATCAGGGAATTATTCCCGCATTTTACGCCTGCTATGACGCCGAAGGGGAGATCTCTCCCTCTGCTGTGCAGGCGCTGACCCGCCATCTTGTGAATAAGGGGGTCAAGGGCGTCTATGTAGGCGGTTCCTCCGGCGAGTGCATTTATCAGAGCGTGGCGGAGCGCAAGCTGCTGCTGGAGAACGTGGTGGAGGCTGCGGAGGGCAAGCTGACCATCATTGCCCATGTAGCCTGCAACAGCACCCGGGACTCCGTGGAGCTGGCAAAACATTCCGAGGCCCTGGGCGTGGACGCCATCGCCTCCATTCCGCCGATTTACTTCAAACTGCCTGAGTATTCCATCGCAGACTATTGGAACGACATAAGCGACGCCGCGCCCAACACGGATTTTGTCATCTACAATATCCCCCAGCTGGCAGGGGTTTCTCTGACCATGCCGCTGTTCCGCCAGATGCTCAAGAATCCAAGGGTCATCGCCGTGAAGAACTCCTCGATGCCTGTGCAGGACATTCAGATGTTCAAGGACGGGGGCACTCAGAACGGCCGCCCCTTTGTGGTGTTCAACGGCCCGGATGAGCAGCTGATTTCCGGCCTGGTGATGGGCGCCGATGGCGGTATCGGCGGCACCTATGGCGTCATGCCGGAGCTGATTCTCAAGGCTTATCAGCTGGTCAAGGAGGGAAATATCCCGGAAGCCCGCAGGTTACAGTATGATATCGACAATATCATCTACGCGCTGTGCTCCACCAAGGGCAATATGTATGCCACCATCAAGGAGGTTCTGCGCCGCCGTGAGGGTCTGGATCTGGGCGGGGTTCGCCCGCCTCTCACCAATCTGGTGCCGGAGGATATGCCCAAGGTTGAGCTCTGCGTAAAGATGATCGACGAGGCCATGGCTAAGTGGATCGGCTGAT
>CAYSNK010000223.1:0-2060 GCA_964432375.1 uncultured Oscillospiraceae bacterium
CGCATCTCACAGCGGTCCCGGAAGTAGCAGTAATTGGGCATATTGATGGGGTTTGGCACCTTGCCGGGGATCGAGTACAGCTTATCCACCCGCTTGCCCACCACAGGCTTGGAGGCCATCAGACCGATGGTATAGGGGTGGGCGGGGTTCGAGAAGATCTCCTCCGCAGTCCCTTTCTCCACAATGCGGCCGGAATACATCACCACGACATAATCCGCCATCTCCGCGATAACGCCCAGGTCATGGGTGATAAACATGATGGAGGAGTTGATCTTATCCTTCAGATTCCGCAGCAGATCCAGCACCTGGGCCTGAATGGTCACGTCCAGGGCGGTGGTCGGCTCGTCCGCGATAATGATCTTGGGGCTGCAGGCCAGCGCCATGGCGATCATAACGCGCTGGCGCATACCGCCGGAAAGCTCGTGCGGGTACATGGAGTAGACGCCCTCACTGTTGGCGATCCCCACCATTTTCAGGAGCTCGATGGTGCGGGCCTTGATATCCGCCTTGCTCTTGCCCTCGCCGTTGTGGAGGGCGATGACCTCATCCACCTGGTTGCCGATCCGGAAAACCGGATTCAACGCGGTCATCGGCTCCTGAAAGATCATGGACACATAGTTCCCCCGGAGCTGCTGCATCACCTCGTTGGGGGCCTTGGTCACGTCGTAGGCTTTGTCGCCCAGGTTCAGGCGGATCTCGCCCTCCACCACCTGCCCCTGGGGCCGCTGCAGCAGCTGCATCAGAGACAGGCTGGTGACAGACTTGCCGCAGCCGGATTCGCCCACAACGCCCACGGTCTTGCCAATGGGAACGTCAAAGGTCACGCCGTCCACGCTCTTGACCGTGCCGGCATCGGTGAAGAAGTAGGTGTGGAGATTGTCAAATTCCACGGAGTTTCCGGGGTTTTTCATCTGGGTCAGGTATTCCGATTCCGGTACATTTTTCCGCTTGCGTTTCTTCTCCATCGCGTTGGTGATCCGGCGGTTTTCCTTGGAAATTCGCCGGGACTCCTTGGCGGAGAGATAGCCGTTTGAATTCATTTTCGCCATTCTTGTTCTCCTCCCTTACCGCTTCATCTTCGGGTCAAATGCGTCCCGCAGGCCGTCACCGACAAAGTTGAAGGCAAGCACGGTCAGCATCAGGCAGATACCGGCGGGAATCCAAATGAACCAATAGGTTGTCATCACGTAGGAGCTGGAAACATCGTTAATAATATTGCCCCAGGAGGCGAAGGGATACTTGACGCCCAGGCCCAGGAAGGAAAGCGTGGACTCTGTGATAATGGTGGAGCCCAAGCTCATGGTGCAGATTACGATCAGCTGAGGCATGACGTTGGGGATCAGGTGCCGGAAGATCCGGCGGGACACCCGGATGCCGCAGGCTTCCGTGGCGGTCATAAACTCCTGCTCTCTCAGGGAGAGGATCTGGCCGCGAACCATACGGGCGATGGAGGGCCAGCCCAGGAAACCCAGGATCAGCATCAGAAATACCATTCGCATAGACGACGAGACATACATGGCATCCATCACCGCGCCCAGAATAATGATGATGGGCATGGAGGGGATGCAGTAGAAAATATCCACAATGCGCATGATGAGGTTATCCACCCAGCCGCCGAAATAGCCGGAAATGCCGCCCATGATAATGCCCAGCACGCCCTCCATTAAGACGACGATAAACCCGATGATGAGGCTCACCCGGCCGCCGTACATCAGCCGCGTCAGCATATCCATACCGTTTTTATCGGTGCCAAGGGGGTGCGAGAGGGTGGGGAAGGAATAGGTGTCCAGCACCCGGGTCAGGGTCTCCTGATCGCAGGACCAGATCGTTGTGGCGGCATCATAGCTCAGAGTGTATTCCGCCGTCTCGCCGCTCTCGTCCGTGAAGGAAAACTCCTCCTGGCCGTTTTCCACCGCCTCGATGAGCGCCTCCCGGAACTCGTTGGGGATGATCAGACCGGCGGTCTTTGCCTGGATCACATAGCGGCTGAGAAAGGCCACGGACTCGCCGCCCTGCTGGATCAGGCCATCGGCGTCCACCGTATAGTCCTGACCGTCCGC
>CAYSNK010000224.1:0-2028 GCA_964432375.1 uncultured Oscillospiraceae bacterium
TCCCCCGGCAAGTCCGGGGGATTCTTTTTGCCCTCCGGACAGGGCTTTTCTTTTTCCCGGCTTTTTGATATAATAAATCAAACGACATTCCCACATAGAGAGGTTTTCCCATGAAGAAAAGCGACAAGAAAAAGGCCCCCAAGGTGAACCGGGACAATCCAAACGTGCTGGGCCTCCACGCCCAGGTGCGGGAGCAGGAGATCACCGACACCCTGGAGCTGAACTATATGCCCTACGCCATGAGCGTCATTGTCTCCCGGGCCATTCCGGAGATCGACGGCTTTAAGCCCAGCCACCGCAAGCTGCTTTACACCATGTATCTGATGCACCTGCTGGGAGGCAGCCGCACCAAGTCCGCCAACGTGGTGGGCCAGACCATGCGGTTAAATCCCCACGGGGACGCCGCCATCTATGAGACGATGGTGCGCCTGTCAAGGGGCTACGGCGCCCTGCTCCACCCCCTGGTGGACTCCAAGGGCAACTTCGGAAAGGTCTATTCCCGGGATATGGCTTACGCCGCCTCCCGTTATACGGAGGTTCGGCTGGACCCGATCTGCACCCAGCTTTTCGGGGACATCGACAAGGACACTGTGGACTTTGTGGACAACTACGACTCCACCATGAAGGAGCCCGCCCTGCTGCCCACCGCCTTCCCCAACGTGCTGGTGTCCGCCAACCAGGGGATCGCCGTGGGCATGGCCTCCAACCTGTGCGGCTTTAATCTGGGGGAGGTCTGCGACGCCGCCATTGCCCGGATCAAGGACCCCAGCTGCGATTTGCTCTCCGTGCTGACGGCCCCGGACTTTCCCACCGGGGGCCAGCTTCTCTATAACCGGGCGGAGCTGGAGCAGATTTACCGCACAGGCCGGGGCTCCTTTAAGGTGCGCTGCAAGTGGCGCTATCTCAAAGGGGAAAACCTGATCGAAATCTACGAGATCCCCTATTCCACCACGGTGGAAGTGATTATAGACAAGGTGGCGGAGCTAATCAAGGCGGGCAAGGTCAAGGAAATTGCCGATATGCGGGATGAGACGGATCTGTCCGGTCTGAAGCTGGCCATTGATTTGAAGCGGGGAGTTGATCCGGACAAGCTGATGGCCAAGCTGAACAAGCTGACCACCCTGACCGACTCCTATCCCTGCAACTTCAACATCCTGATCGCCGGTATGCCCAGGGTGTTGGGCGTGGGGGAGATCCTGGAGGAGTGGACCGCCTGGCGCATGGAGTGCATCCGCCGCCGGGTCTACTTCGACATGAACAAGAAAAAGGAAAAGCTCCACCTGCTCCAGGGCCTGAAAAAGATCCTGCTGGATATCGACAAGGCCATCCGCATCATCCGGGAAACGGAATCCGACGCGGAGGTGGTTCCCAACCTGATGCTCGGCTTCGGCATCGACCAGATTCAGGCGGAATATGTGGCGGAGATCAAGCTGCGCAACATCAACAAGGAATATATCCTGAAGCGCACCGCCGAGGTGGAGGAGCTGGCAAAGGAGATCGCCGACCTGGAGGACATCGTCTCCAAGCCCAAACGGATTCAGAAGATCATCATCTCCGAGCTGCAGGCCGTGAAGAAAAAATACGCCGTACCCCGCCGGACGGAAATCGTCTACGATGTGGAGGAGGCTGTGGTGGAGGAAGAGCAGGCCCAGCCGGAGACCCCTGTCCACCTGTTCCTCTCCAAGGGGGGCTATTTCAAGAAGATCTCCCCCCAGTCCCTCCGCATGAGCGGCGAGCAGAAGTACAAGGAGGGGGATCAGGCGTTCCTGTACTACGAAGCCACCAGCAGGGATGAGCTGCTGGTGTTTACCGACAAGCAGCAGTGCTACAAGGCCCAGGTTTCCTCTTTCTCCGACAGCAAGGCCAGCGTGCTGGGGGATTATCTGCCCACCACCCTGGGGATGGAGGAGGACGAGAACGTGGTCTGGGCCTGCCCTGCGGGGGATTACTCCGGCAGCCTGTTCTTCTTCTTTGAGAACGGCAAGGCCGCCCGGGTGCCCCTGGCCAGCTACCAGACCCAGACCCGCC
>CAYSNK010000225.1:0-2019 GCA_964432375.1 uncultured Oscillospiraceae bacterium
TCCCTTGAGCGTCTCATTCATGCTGCCCGTCCGATAACCCAGCAAATCCAGGGTAACATAGGAGAAGCCGAACTCCCGGAAACGGAGATAGACCTCCTTGCGAATCTCCGGCTCCACCAGCCGGGGCAGCTCCTCCGGGCTGACCTCAATCCGGGCCATCTCCCCGTGGATGCGAACCCGAACCTGATGAAAGCCCAGATCCAGCAGAAGCTGTTCCGCCTGATCCACCATTCTCAGCTTTTCCTCGCTGATGGTCTCGCCATAGACAAAGCGGGAGGAGAGACAGGCAAAGGACTGTTTATTCCAGGTGGGCAGGCCCATCTGCCTGGACAGCTCCCGGATCTCGGCCTTGCCCAGCTTGGCCTCCCGCAGGGGGCTGCTTACCCCCAGCTCCCGGACGGCGATCAAACCGGGGCGATAGTCGCCGCTGTCGTCCAGGTTGGAGCCCTCCACAACCGCCCGGATGCCGTTTTCCCGGGCGATCTTCCAGATCCGTTCAAACAGCTCCCGCTTGCAGAGATAGCAGCGGTTGACCGGGTTTTGGCGGAAGCCCTCGATCTCCAGCTCCTCGGATTGACAGATGATGTGGCGGATGCCGTTTTCCCGGCAGAAGGACTTCGCCTCGTTCAGCTCCCGGGCGGGGAAAGCGGCGGACCGGGCCGTAACCGCGATCACCCTGTCCCCCAGCACGTCTGCGGCGACCCGCAGCAAAAAGGTGGAGTCCACCCCGCCGGAGAAGGCCACCGCCGCGCTGCCCAGGCTGCGGAGAAGGCCCCTCAGCTGTTCCAGTTTTTCCTGTGTCGCTGCCATCATCCAATCCCCTCTTGTCATGTTTCCCCTATTATAGGGCAATTTTCCCGGTTGGGCAAGGGATAAAAAACAGGGAACGGGACATTCTATTGTTGACAAATACCCCATGGGGGTATATAATCTCTTCAGATACCCGGGAGGGGTATTTGACGGAAGGCTTTACCCTGCGGACTTAGGAGGAACGATGGAAGAGAAAAAATGCTGCTGCGGCTCCCAGAGGAAACGGGAGCGCACGCCGGAGGAATACACCAGCCTGATCCACCGGCTGAACCGCATCGAGGGGCAGATCCGGGGCATCAAGGGGATGATCGAGCGGGACGCCTACTGCACGGACATCCTGACTCAGTCCTCCGCCGTCACCGCCGCCCTGAATGCCTTTAACCGGGAGCTTCTGGCAAACCACATCCGCACCTGTGTGGCCACGGACATCCGGGAGGGAAGGGACGAGGTGATCGACGACCTGCTTGCAACGCTGCAAAAGCTGATGAAATAAACGGGGAGAGGGTTCTCCGGTCAGAATCGGAGGGAGGAACAAGATGGAACAATATACCGTCACCGGCATGAGCTGCGCCGCCTGCAGCGCCCGGGTGGAAAAGGCGGTGAGCCAGGTGCCGGGCGTCACCGGCTGCTCGGTGAGCCTGCTGACCAACTCCATGGGGGTGGAAGGCACCGCCTCCGCCCAGGCCGTGATTGCCGCTGTGGAGGCGGCGGGCTACGGCGCGGCGCGGAAAGGGGCTGCGGGCAGCTCGTCCGGCGCCGCCTCCGGGGAGGAGGACGCCCTGAAAGACCGGGAGACCCCGGCGCTGAAGCGGCGGCTCATCGCCTCTGCCGGCTTCCTGGCGGTGCTGATGTACTTCTCCATGGGCCACATGATGTGGGGCTGGCCGCTGCCGGCCTGGTTCGCCGGCAACCACGTTGCCATGGGGCTGGTTCAGCTGCTGCTGTCCGGGATTATCATGGTCATCAATCAGAAATTCTTTATCAGCGGCTTTCGGGGCCTCTGGCACAGGGCGCCCAATATGGATACCCTGGTGGCTATGGGCTCCATGGCCTCCTTCGTGTGGAGCGTCTACGCCCTCTTTGCCATGACCGATGCGGTAGTTCAGGGAAATGACACCATGGTTATGACTTATATGGACGAATTTTACTTCGAGTCCGCCGCCATGATCCTGACCCTGATCACCGTGGGCAAGATGCTGGAGGCCCGCT
>CAYSNK010000226.1:0-1989 GCA_964432375.1 uncultured Oscillospiraceae bacterium
TGAACGAAAACAGGCATATACTTCAAGGCTCGAAAAGAATATGACGCGGTGGTAAATTCCAGGGAAGCTCTGAACAGATCGCTCTCGCAGATCGATTCAGAGCTTCCCGAAATGTTATAGAACCTGGGGATCAGATATCCAGCGCGGCGTGATAGCCCTCATAGATGGCCCTGGTGATATTGGCGGGGCGGATGCAGTCCCCCACCTCCCGGACAAAGGGCGCGGAGTGCCGCAGGGCGTCCACATCCTCCCGGTTGGCCCGCTGGCCCACGGCGCAGATGACCGTGTCGGCGGGGATCAGGACTTCCTTCCCGTCGGCGCCCTTCACCACCAGCCCCTGGGCGGAGACGGCCTGCCCGGCGGTGTTCAGGTGAACCTGAACGCCCTTCTCCAGCTGCTGCATGAGAATCGGACGGTGGCGGATGTTGCAGTCCGGGGCCAGCGTGTCCCGCATCTCCACCAGATGAACCGTCTTGCCCGCCTGATTCAAATGTACCGCGCACTCGCAGCCTGCCAGTCCGCCGCCGAGAACGACAACGGTATCGCCGACTTTCTCGCGGTTCAGATAGTAGTCATTGACCACGACCACCTGATCGCCCCGGATGCCGGGCAAAGGCGGAACGATAGGATTGGAGCCCACCGCCAGAATGAGGGCATCGGGGCGCTCCGCCTCCACATAGGCCGGGGTGACGGCGGTATTCAGGCGGATCTCTACCCCCTCGGCCAGGGCCTGCCGCTCCAGCGTCAGCCCCAGCTCGTACATCTCCCGCTTGAAGGGGATGGCCTGTTCGGATTTCAGGATGCCGCCCACGGCGCCGGTCTTTTCGCAGAGAATGACCTTGTGCCCTCTCTGGGCGGCGGTGACGGCGGCTTTTAATCCCGCCACGCCCGCGCCGGCGATCAGCACCTTTTTGGGGCGGAGAACCGGGGTGACCTCCATGCCGTCGATCTCCCGGCCTATCAGAGGATTCACCGCGCAGCGGCGGGTCTGGGTGGTGGGACGCTCCGCCATACAGGTGAAGCAGCGCAGGCACTTGACGATCTTGTCCTCCTGACCCGCCATCACCTTGTTGGGCAGGAAGGGGTCGGCAAGCAGCTCCCGGGCCATGTAGATGACGTCTGCCTTGCCGGATTCCAGGATCTCCTCCATCATGGCAGGGTCGTTGATGGCGCCGATGGTGGCCACCGGCTTGGAAACGTGCTTCTTGATTTCGGCGGCCAGATGGACGTTGACGCCGTGTTCCGCGAACATGGACGGATGGGTGTGGAAGAAGCCGAACTGATAGGAGCCGGCGGAAACGTGGATCAAATCCACCAGATCCTCCAGGGCGTGGGCGATGCGGCAGCCCTCCTCCAGGTCGTAGCCCCCCTCAAACAGCTCAGAGCCGCTCATCCGCATCTCGATGGGGAAGCCGGGGCCCACCGCCTTTCGGACAGCGGTTAAGATCTCCCGGGCAAAGCGGACGCGGTTTTCCAGGCAGCCGCCGTACTCATCGGTGCGCCTGTTGAACCAGGGGGAGAGGAACTGATTGATGAGCCAGCTATGGCCGCAGTGAACCATGATCATCTCATAGCCCGCCCGCTTGGCCAGGGCGGCGGTTTCGCCGTAGGTTCTGACAATGTCGCCGATCTGCTCCCGGGTCAGCCCCTTGACCGGAATGCCGTCCGGACGGACGCCGTCGCTGGGGCCGTACTGACAGAGCCCCCGCTTTTTGTCCTTATCTGCCAGATAGGTCCCGGCGTACTGGCCGGAGTGGGAGAACTCGATGGAGGGAACGGCGCCGTGGCGTCGGATGGCGTCGGCGGTATAGGTGTGGGAGGCCAGGCAGCCGGCGGTCTGAAGATTCAGGTGCAGCATACGGGAGCCGTCGGTTTCAGGGTGAACCACCAGCTCGGAAACGGTGACAGCCGCCGCGCCGCCCTTGGCCCGCAGCTCATAGAAGCCCACAGACCGGGGGCCAAGGCAGCAGTCGGCGGTGATGTCGGTGG
>CAYSNK010000227.1:0-1968 GCA_964432375.1 uncultured Oscillospiraceae bacterium
AAAAAAATCCCAAGGACTTGTTTCCTTGGGATTTTTTCTAGCCTACCCCTTTATATGCCCTCACTGATTCCAGAGGAAATCCATGTACAGGGGATTCTGCTTTCCCCAATCCGCCTCGCAGTGGCGGCCATGGGGCTGGCGATAGAGCAGGGTGGCGGCGCCCTTCCGCTTGAGGCCCTCCGCCAGCATAAAGTTGCACTGGGCGGTGTAGGTGTCGAAATTGCCGTTGAGCTTTTCCGCGCTGCCTGCCCCCTCCTGCTCCCCCCAACTGAGGTAGACCCGGGTGTCCAAATCCATCCGGGTGACCCGGAGATCCCGGAGCAGCTCCTCCACGCAGGGGGTCACGGTGCTGGACAGGCAGGCCGCCTTGGAAAAGGTGTGGTTGTAACGGATAACGGCGTAAAGGCTCATCAGGCCCCCCATGCTGCTGCCGCCGATGCCGGTGGCCTGGCGGAAGGCATAGGTGGGATAGGCCCGGTCGATCCAGGGCTTCAGCTCATTGACCATCCAATCCAAGGTGGCCTGGCCTGTGCCCCGGAGATCCCCGAAATAGGAGTCGTTGAAGTGGTAAGGGCAATACTCCCGCAGCCGCTGCCGATCCCGGTGGCCGCACTCCACCCCCACGCAGATGAGGGCCCTGCCCCAGCGATCCAAAAAGTCCTTCAGCCCCCAGCAGGTGCCGTAGGTGGCGTCCCCGTCCGAAAACAGGTTGTGGCCATCGAAAAAATACATCACCGGATAGCGCTGCCCGGATTCCTCCCAGTCCTCCGGCAGGTAGATGTGCAGCAGGCGGTTCTCCCTCTCCGGGGTCAGGTAGATCTCTCGCTTGATAACCACGGGAACCTCCCCGTCAGCTCTCAAAGGGGCGCACCCGGAGGGTAACGCCCAGCCCATCGCAAATGCGCCTGCTCTCCGCCTGCTCCTCCGGAGTGGTCACCTGATCCACCACCGTCATCACCACCTGGGGAACATAGGCTGCGCAGTGCCTGGCAAAGTCCAGCATGGCCTGGTAGGAGCCGATGCCGAACTTGGAGCGGGTCAGCTTCAGATAGTCCTCCGGGTTGTTGGCGTTCAGGCTGATGGAAACCGTGTCCAGCTTCCCCGCCAGCAGGGGGGCGGTGTCTTTCCCCCAAATCAGGTCGGAGAGGCCGTTGGTATTCAGCCGGGTTTTCACCCGGTAGTTGGCCTTGACCCAGGCCGCCACCTCCAGCAGGTCCTCCAGCCGCTCGGTGGGTTCGCCGTAGCCGCAGAACACCACTTCATCCTTTTCCTCCAGGGGCCATTGGGCCAGGGAATCGCAAACCTCCCGGACGGTGGGCTCCCGCGCCAGCCACAGGGAGCCGGAGCCGTAGACCCCCGGGCCGTTCTGCCGCAGGCAGAAGGTGCAGGCGCAGGGACAGCGGTTGGTCATATTCACATAAATCCCGTTTTTCACGGGGTAGGTGATGGTCATGCTCTGTTTCCTCCTAAAATCCGTTCTTTGACGCCGGCCTTTTGCAGGGCCGCCCCCGCCAGGAGAAAGGCCGCGGTGCTCAGCACCACCTGGGTGATATAGCCGGGGATCCCCAGGGCGGGGGCTGCCCAGTTTCCTGTAATCAGGGCCTCATAGGTATAATAGCCCCCCACGCACACCACAAAGGAGGGCAGGATGGCCAGCAGATTGCGTCTGCAAATGATTTTAGCAGATTTGCTGGTGAAAAACAAGGCCGTTACCGCTTTTATCACCACCGTACCAGGTGCCCACATCGCGTAGCCGGAGAGCAGATCCGCCAGCCCCGCCCCGATTGCCCCCGCAGCGCAGGCATAGGGGGTGGGCAGCAGGCAGGCCGCCAGATAGAGAAAGCCATCCCCAATGTGGGTGTATCCGGTATGGCTGGGCACATGGATATAGGCCGTAAAGACAAAAATCACCGCCGCCATCATAGCGGCCAATACCATATTTTTGATTTGCTGATGCTTCATAAGAAT
>CAYSNK010000228.1:0-1959 GCA_964432375.1 uncultured Oscillospiraceae bacterium
TGACCGCCTTGCCGAAGGAGGCGGCAAAGGAGGGGAGATCCAGCGCCTCGCCCTTTTGCCGGGAGTTGTGGATGAGGTTCAGGGCGGCGGTTTTCAGGCCGGAGAAAGACATATCCAGGGGGGCGCCGTCCACCTTGGCGTGGGGCATGGGATATTTCCCATCGTCCCCGGTCTGGGCCAGGCGATCCATCGGGCCGCCGCCGGGATAGCCGATGCCCAGCACCCGGGCCACCTTGTCAAAGCACTCCCCCGCCGCGTCATCCCGGGTAGAGCCGAGCAGCTCCATCTCGGTATAGCTTTTTACGTCCACGATCAGGGAGTTTCCGCCGGAGACGCAGAGGCAGCAAAAGGGCGGCTCCAGAGCGGGGTAGGTGATGTAGTTGGCGGCGATGTGGCCCCGAACGTGGTGGACGGGAATGAGGGGGACGCCAAGGCCGTAGGCCACGCTCTTTGCAAAGTTTACCCCCACCAGTACGGCGCCGATCAAGCCCGGGCCGTAGGTGACCGCCACGGCGTCAATGTCCCGGCGGGTGATTCCCGCCTCCCGCAGGGCCTGATCCGCCAGGACGGAGATGGCCTCCACGTGCTTTCGGGAGGCAATTTCCGGCACAACGCCGCCATAGATGGTGTGCATCTCGATCTGGGAGGCGATGGCGTCTGCCAGGACCGTCCTCCCGTCCCGCACCACCGCCACAGCCGTTTCGTCGCAGGAGGATTCCACAGCAAGAAAGATCATGTGCTCAGCCCCTTCCGAATTTTATCGTCATCAGAACGCCGTCCTCAGCGGGCCCGTCGAACTGATCCCGCCGCCGTCCCACAGCCTCAAAGCCAAGACTCCGGAAAAACGCCAGGCTTTCGGTCTGGGAGGCCCGGCAGGTCAGGGTCAGAAAGGACAGATGTACCTGGCCGAAACGCAGGAATACCTTGACCAGCTCACTGCCCAGCCCCTGGCGGCGGTAGCGCTCCTTCACGGTCAGATTGACCAGATACCCCTCGTCCACCACCACTTGCAGGCCGGCATAGCCCAGCAGTTCCCCGGCGTCGGAGACAGCGGCAATGTAGCTGGCCCCCAGGTTTTCCAGCTGGGCCCGCAGATCAAGTTCGGAAATGGGGTCGGGGGCGTGGTTCAGACGATCCAGGGACACGATGCGCCCCACCATGGTGCCGTCCACCGGCACCAGGCGGTAGGGGATGGGTTCCCGGGTGTGGGGAAAGGTTACGGTTTCCCGGCGAAATTCTGCCATAGCTTGAAACTCCTTTTGGTTACTTCTGTTTGTTCAATGGGCATCCGCCCAGCATTTTCCTATCTTGGCGTCCACGCTCAGCGGGACAGACAGCTCCACCACCTGCTCCATCTCCTCCCGGAGAAGCTGCCTGACCTGCTCTCCCTCCGCCTCCGGGCACTCCACGATCAGCTCGTCGTGAACCTGGAGCACCAGCCGCCCGGTCAGGCCCTCCGCCTTCAGGCGCTCCTGCACCCGGATCATCGCCAGCTTGATGATGTCCGCGGCGGTGCCCTGGATGGGGGCGTTCAGGGCCACCCGCTCCCCAAAGGAGCGCTGATTGAAGTTGGAGGAGGAGATCTCCGGCAGGGGACGGCGGCGGCCCATGACGGTGGACACATAGCCATCCCTCCGGGCCTGCTCTACCACCCGCTTCATATAGGCCCGGACGCCGGAATACTTGGCGAAATAGCGCTCCATATACTCCTTGGCCTCCCTGCGGGAGACCCCGATGTCCTGGGCCAGGGAGAACTCGGAAATGCCGTAGACAATGCCGAAGTTCACCGCCTTGGCGGAGGAGCGCATGGATTTCGTCACCAGCTCCACCGGCACCCCAAAGACCTGGGAGGCGGTGACGGTGTGGATATCCACCCCGGAGCGGAAGCCGGCCTGCATCTCCTTGTCACCGGCCATGTGCGCCAGCACGCGCAGCTCAATCTGAGAGTAGTCCGCGTCC
>CAYSNK010000229.1:0-1940 GCA_964432375.1 uncultured Oscillospiraceae bacterium
GGGCGGGTCACGTTGCGGCCCAGCTCCTGCTCAAAGGCCCGGAGCACCGCGTCGTTGTGGAACGTGCCCCCCTGAACCACGATGTGCTGGCCCAGATCGTCCGCAGAGGACATCCGCAGCACCTTGTAGATGGCATTTTTGACAATGGAAATGGACAGCCCTGCGGAAATATCCGCCACGGAAGCGCCGTCCTTCTGGGCCTGCTTCACGGAGGAGTTCATAAACACGGTGCAGCGGGAGCCCAGGCTCACCGGCTTTTCGGTAAACAGGCCCAGCTTGGCGAAGTCCGCGATCTCATACCCCGCTGCCCGGGCAAATGTCTCGATGAAGGAGCCGCAGCCGGAGGAGCAGGCTTCGTTGAGCATGATGGAGTCCACCGCCCCCCGGCGGATCTTGAAGCACTTCATGTCCTGGCCGCCAATGTCGATAATAAAGTCCACATCCGGATTGAAATGGCGGGCGGCGTTCAGGTGGGCCACCGTCTCCACCAGGCCCAGGTCGCAGCGGAACGCCTCCTTGATCAGATCCTCGCCGTAGCCGGTGACTCCCGCGCCGCGAATGGTGATGCGGTCGCCGCAGAGCTCGTAGACCTTGGTCAGCTGCTCCCGGACGATGGCAACGGGGTTGCCCATGTTGGAGTGGTAATACTGAAAGAGGATTCCCCCGTCCGGGGCGATCAGCACCAGCTTCGTGGTGGTGGAGCCGGCGTCAATGCCCAGATAGGCGTCGCCAGTATAGCTGGCCGCGTCCACCTCGGGGGGGCGGTTGGCATTGTGGCGGGCGCAGAACTCGTCATACTCCTCCTGGCTGGAGAAAAGGCGGGGGGCCACATTGATGGAGCTGACCTCCCCCACCGAGTGCTCCAGCTTCTCCAGCAGGCTGTCAAACAGGGCCTCCTCATAGTCCCCGGCGCACAGGGCCGCGCCCATGGCGGCAAAACAGTCGCCGTCCGCCGGGAAGATGGCGTGCTCCTCGTCCAGCTTCAGGGTTTCCACAAAGCGCTGGCGCAGGCCCATCAGGAAGTGCAGGGGGCCGCCCAGAAAGACAATCTTGCCCGTCAGCTCCCGGCCCTGGGTCAGGCCGGCGATGGTCTGATCCACCACAGCCTGGAAGATGGAGGCCGCCACGTCCTCCTTCCTCCCTCCCTGATTCAGGATGGGCTGGATATCCGACTTGGCAAAGACGCCGCAGCGGGAGGCGATGGGATAGATTTTCTCATGTTTCAGGGAAAGCGCGTCCAGTTCGTCTGCGGTGACGTTCATCAGGGTCGCCATCTGGTCAATAAAGGCGCCGGTGCCCCCGGCACAGGAGCCGTTCATCCGCTCCTCCAGCGCGCCGCCGAAGAAGATAATCTTGGCGTCCTCGCCGCCCAGCTCGATGACGGCGTCCGTCCCCGGGACATAGGTGTCTACGGCGGCGGCGGTGGCGTAAACCTCCTGGACAAAGTCCAGCCCGCTGGCCTTGGCCACGCCCAGACCGGCGGAGCCGGTGATCACCAGTTTCACCCGCTTGCCGGACAGATCTCCCGCAATGCGGTCTAAAATTTCGCAGGTTTTTTCACGAACCTTGGAGAAATGCCGCTCGTAGGAACGGAACAGCAGCTTGTTTTCCTCGTCCAGCACAACCACCTTGACCGTGGTTGATCCAATATCAATTCCAACGCGAAGGCCCATAAAACGATCTCCATCTCTCAAGCATTTATATTTATAAAGGGATATTCAATTCAAATTGCATCGAATCAAACAGGGTGAATGAGGCTTGAAATCATTCTCACTTATCATAGCTTATTTCCGCAAAAATGACAACCCCTTTGTAAATTTCTTTTCTCGAAAGTTCTTCCGCCTCCGGGAAAAATTCCCGGAGGCGGAAGCGTTTCATTGTTTGGGGAAGCTCTAATCCAGATAAGCCTCCCAGGGCACGTTTTCCCAGCCGGTGGTGTC
>CAYSNK010000230.1:0-1938 GCA_964432375.1 uncultured Oscillospiraceae bacterium
GGGGTTGTTTTTCGTCTTGCGGGAGAGGATTCGGATGACATTTCGGATCTCATCGTCACGGCCAATGACGGGGTCCAGCTTTTGGCTTCGGGCCCGCTCCACCAGGTCGGTGCCGTATTTTTTCAGGGCGTTGTAGGTGTCCTCCGGGTTGTCGGAGGTGACGGACTGGTTTCCGCGGATCTGGCTCAGGGCCTGGAGCACCTTTTCCTTGGTGATGTGATAGGTGCGGAACAGATCCCGGAGAGCGGGCTCGGCAGTCTCCGTCAGGGCCAGGAGCAGGTGCTCCACGGAGACATACTCGTCTTTCATGCCGGCGGCAATCTTTTCCGCCTGGTTCAGGGTCTTGTCCACGCCGTTGGAGATATACAGCTTGCCGGATTCCCGGCCGGAGCCGGTGACGGAGGGCAGCTTGCGCAGTTCCGCCTTGACTGCGGCCTCCAGCGATGCCGGGTCAGGGCCCATGGCGGAGATCAGCTGGGGAATCAGTCCGTTCTCCTGCTGGAGCAGGGCCAGCAGCAGATGGGTCTGCTCAATGGTCTGGTGGGAATATTCTGTGGTCAGGGATTGGGCCTGCTGAATGGCTTCCAATGTCTTTTGTGTGTACTTTTGAGGATTCATAAAACGCAGCCTCCTTTGCTTCGTTGTCTGGGGAGGGTTTCTCCCTTCTTTTGCCCTCAGTATAAGCGGAAGATATGAACAAATTGTGAACGAACTGTGTCCATGACGTGAATTTTTAGCACTCATCGAAAAAGAGTGCTAAAAATTTCATAAAGGGAAACTTTGAATGGCGAGAATGGAATTGCAAAAGGGGCCGGTCTGTGGTATATTTGATTTCAGAGTTTCCTTAGGAGGATTGACTATGCCGCAGACACCAGAGATTCATAAAATTGTCATCACCGGCGGGCCCTGTGCCGGGAAAACCACGGCGATGAGCTGGATTCAGAACGCCTTTACAGAGATGGGGTATGCCGTCCTGTTCCTTTCCGAGGTGGCCACCGAGCTGATCTCCGGCGGCATAGCCCCCTGGACCTGCCGAACCAATGAGGAGTATCAGTTCTGCCATATCAAAATGCAGCTATGCAAGGAGGAGATTTACCAGCAGGCGGCCCAGCGCATGAAGGCGGAAAAGGTTCTGATCGTCTGCGACCGGGGGCTGGCGGACAACCGATGCTATATGACCGACCGGGAGTTCCAGGGGATTTTGCGGCAGCTTGGGAAGTCCGAGGTGGAGCTGCGGGACAGCTATGACGCGGTGTTTCATCTGGTGACGGCTGCCAAGGGCGCGGAGCAGTTCTACACCCTGGGCAACAACACCGCCCGGACGGAGACGGTACAGGAGGCTGCTGACCTGGATGACCGGCTGATCGCCGCCTGGACAGGGCACCCCCACCTGCGGGTAATTGACAACTCAAGCGATTTTGAAGAGAAGATGCACCGCCTCCTGCGGGAGATCTCCTCCTTCCTGGGGGAGCCGGAGCCGCTGGAAATCGAGCGGAAATTCCTGATTCAGTACCCTGATCTGGCCCTGCTGGAGGCCATGGCCAACTGCCGGAAGGTGGATATTATGCAGACCTATCTTCTGAATCCGGAAAGCGAGGAGACCCGGGTGCGTCAGCGGGGCTGCAACGGCAGCTACATCTACTTTAAGACCGTCAAGAAGCGGGTTTCGGACCGGAAGCGCGTTGAGATCGAGGAACGTCTCAGCAAGGAGGAGTACCTGACCCTGCTGATGAAAGCAGACCCGGATTACCGGCCCATCCACAAAACCCGCTACTGCCTGACCTGGCAGAGCCAGTATTTTGAAATCGACATCTATCCCTTCTGGAAAGACCGGGCCATTCTGGAGATCGAGCTTTCCGACGAGGATACCCCGATCCGGTTCCCGGATTTCCTGAATGTGATCCGGGAAGTGACCGGCGACGAGCAGTATACAAACCG
>CAYSNK010000231.1:0-1919 GCA_964432375.1 uncultured Oscillospiraceae bacterium
ATGACGTTGCCGGCGGAGTCCCGCATGACCTCAAACTCGATCTCCTTCCAGCCGGAGATGCAGCGCTCCACCAGGATCTCCCCCACCCGGGAGGCGTATATGCCCCGGGCGGCGATCTCCCGGAGGGAAGCCTCGTCGTAGGCAATGCCGCCGCCGGTGCCGCCCAGGGTATAGGCGGGGCGGACGATCACAGGATAGGAGATAGAGGCCGCAAAGTCCACGGCGCCCTCCACCGTGCTGACCACTGTGGAGGTGACGCAGGGCTGGTGGATGGACTCCATGCAGTCCTTAAAGCCCTGGCGATCCTCGGCCTTGCGGATGGACTCCGCAGAGGTGCCCAGCATCCTGACGCCGTATTTTTCCAGGACGCCCTGCTCGAACAGCGCCATAGCCAGGTTCAGCCCCACCTGGCCGCCCAGAGTGGGCAGGATGGAGTCGGGGCGCTCTGCGGCGATGATCTGCTCCAGGGAGGCCACATTCAGGGGCTCGATATAAACATGGTCGGCGATATCCTTGTCGGTCATAATGGTGGCGGGGTTCGAGTTCACCAGGACGACCTCCAGCCCCTCCTCCTTCAGGGCGCGGCAGGCTTGGGTGCCCGCGTAGTCAAACTCGGCGGCCTGTCCAATGACGATGGGGCCGGAACCGATCACAAGGACCTTTCTGATATCCGGATTCTTAGGCATTCCGTTCAGCCTCCTTTGCGCGCTTGTCCTCAATCATTTCCAAAAACTTGTCAAACAGATATTCGGTGTCCTTGGGGCCGGGATTCGCCTCCGGGTGGAACTGCACCGTGAAAATCCGCTTGTTCCGGTATTCCAGCCCCTCGCAGGTGCCGTCGTTGACGTTTACATGGGAAACGGTGGCGATTTCCGGGTTGACCGTTTCGCTTTGCACCACATAGCCGTGATTCTGGGAGGTGATAAACACCCGGCCCGCCCGAATATCCCGGACAGGGTGGTTGGCGCCCCGATGTCCGTATGCCAGGCGGCAGGTAGAGGCGCCGGTGGCCAGCGCCATCAGCTGGTGGCCCAGGCAGACGGCGAAGATCGGGAGATCGGATTCATACAGCTTCCGGATTTCCGCGATGACCTCCACGTTGTCCGCAGGGTCGCCGGGGCCGTTGGAGAGCATGATCCCGTCATAGCCGGCCTCCAGAATATCCCGGGCCCTGGTGTTGTACGGGAGGAGGGTCACATTGCAGCCCCGGGCATTCAGGCAGCGGGTCATGTTGATTTTCTCGCCGAGATCCAGCAGGGCGATGTGATACTTTGCGTTTTCCGCCGGGAAATACCGGACCGTCTTGGTGGAAACCCGCTCCACAGTGCCCCGGACGCGGTAGGATTTGATTTTTTCCAGCGCCTCACTGATAGAAAAATTCTCCGCGCAGGTAATCATGCCGTTCATGGTGCCCTGATTGCGGAGGATTTTCGTGATAGCACGGGTATCAATACCCTGAATCCCAACGATATTATATTTTTTCAAATAATTGTCCAAGGTGTCCTCACAGCGGAAATTGCTGCCCCGGGGAGAAAGATGGCGCACAATCAATGCCTCGGGCCAGGCCCGGACAGATTCATTGTCAACGCTGTTGACGCCATAATTGCCAATGAGAGGGTACGACATCACGATCCCCTGACCGGCATAAGAGGGATCGGTCAAAATCTCCTGATAACCTACCATGGATGTATTGAAAACCATTTCGCAGACGCGGTCTTCCGTGCTGCCAATGCTCTCGCCAACAAAAACCTGACCGTTTTGCAGAATCAAGGCTGCTTTCATGTTGGATATCCCGCCTTTCCAAATCGTTTGATCAAGGGGCAAGCCCGCCGGGGACCTGCCCGTTTGCTCATTTCATCCATTGTACCTTAAAGCGTCGAAAAACGCAAGATTGTTTTCCGCCTAAATTCGGGCAAAAT
>CAYSNK010000232.1:0-1881 GCA_964432375.1 uncultured Oscillospiraceae bacterium
TCGCCTATGAGCCCCTGTGGGCCATCGGCACCGGCAAGACCGCCACCGCGGAGCAGGCCAACGAGGTCAATGAGGAGATCCGCACCGTGATCCGCAAGCTGTATGGCGCCCGGGTTGCCCGCTCCGTCACGATCCAGTATGGCGGCTCCATGAACCCCCGGAACGCCCAGGAGCTGCTGGCCCAGCCCGACGTGGACGGCGGCCTGATCGGAGGCGCCGCCCTGAAGCCGGAGGATTTCACCGCGATCATCAACGCCGCGAACCAGGATTGACTCTGATCGTGTTTTCCCGGAGCCGATGGAAACATCTGGATTCCGATTCTTATCGTATATCAGCACATGGAGGCGTTTATGAATAAAACTCCTACTACTTTGATTATTATGGATGGATTTGGCATCCGTGACAGCGAGGTGGGCAACGCGGTAAAGGCCGCCGCCACCCCCAACCTGGACGCGCTTTTTGCCGCGAACCCTGTCTGCCGCCTGTCCGCCTCCGGACTGGACGTGGGCCTGCCCGCCGGACAGATGGGCAACAGTGAGGTGGGCCATACCAATATCGGCGCGGGCCGGGTGGTGTTTCAGGATCTGCCCCGCATCACCAAGTCCATTGAGGACGGCGACTTCTTCCAGAATCCTGCCTACCTGCGGGCAATGCGGGCCTGCCGGGAGAAGGGCTCCGCCCTCCACCTGATGGGCCTGCTCTCCAACGGCGGAGTTCATTCCCACATCACCCATCTGTTCGCTTTCCTGAAAATGGCCAAGGAGCAGGGCCTGGACAAGGTTTACATCCACTGCTTCCTGGATGGGCGGGACGTGTCCCCCACCTCCGGCGTAGACTTTGTCAAGGAGACTGTGGCCCAGTGCCGGGAGATCGGCGTGGGCCAGATCGCCACCATTATGGGCCGGTATTATGCCATGGATCGGGACAACCGCTGGGATCGGGTGGAGCGGGCCTATGCCGCGATGGTCTACGGCAACGCCCCTGTGGAGCCGGACCCCGTCCGCGCTGTGGAGATCTCCTACCAGGCAGGCGTCACCGATGAGTTTGTGGAGCCGGTGATCTGCGCCCAGGGCGCGGAGATCAGCGAGGGGGATTCCATCATCTTCTTCAATTTCCGCCCGGATCGGGCCCGGGAGCTCACCCGCGCCTTCGTGGATGAGGATTTCTCCGGCTTTGAGCGGAAGCGGGGCTTCTTCCGCGTCCAATATGTCTGCACCACCGAGTATGACGCGACGATGCCCAATGTGGAGGTGGCGTTCCCCCGCCAGAAGCTGACCAATATCTTCGGCGAATATATCTCCAAGCTGGGGCTGACCCAACTGCGCATTGCGGAAACGGAAAAGTACGCCCATGTGACATTTTTCTTCAACGGCGGTGTGGAGCAGGTGTTCGCCGGGGAGGATCGGGTGCTGATCCCCTCCCCAAAGGTTGCCACCTATGACCTGCAGCCCGAGATGAGCGCGGAGGAGGTGGCCGACGCCTGCGTGGAGCGGATCAACAGCGGTAAATATGACGTTGTCATCCTGAACTTCGCAAACTGCGATATGGTGGGTCACACAGGCGTCTTTGATGCGGCTGTGAAAGCGGTGGAGACGGTGGATGCCCAGGTCGCCCGGGTGGTCAAGGCCACCTCTGACATGGGCGGTGTCTCCCTGATCACGGCGGATCACGGCAACGCGGAGCAGATGCTCCAGGAGGATGGGGTTTCCCCCTACACGGCCCACACCACCAACCTGGTGCCCCTGTGCATCGTGGGGGTCAGCGTGACCCTGCGCAACGGCCGCCTGGCGGATATTGCGCCCACCATGCTGGACCTGATGGGACTGGAGTGCCCGGAGGACATGGACGGCGAAACCCTGATTATCGGCGGATAATCAAACG
>CAYSNK010000233.1:0-1880 GCA_964432375.1 uncultured Oscillospiraceae bacterium
GACGTCATGCCGGAAACCCTGCGGAGAAGCAACCTGGGAGGGCTGCGCCCCGGCGCCCCCGTGAATCTGGAGCGGGCCATGGCCGCAGACGGACGCTTCGGCGGGCATATCGTCTCCGGCCACATCGACGGCACCGGCGCCATCGCCGGGCAGCGGCGGGAGGGGAATGCCGTCTGGGTGCACATTCAGGCCCCGGGGGAGATCCTCCGGCTCATCGTGGAGAAGGGCTCCGTCGCCATTGACGGCATCAGTCTGACGGTGGCCGCCGTCAGCAGCCGGGATTTCCAGGTTTCCATTATCCCCCACACGGGGGCCGGGACGGCCCTGCTGGCCAAGCGCCCCGGTGACGTGGTGAACCTGGAAAACGACATGATTGGAAAATATGTGCAAAAGCTGATGGCTTCCGCCCAGTCCCCCCAGACCCGGGAGAGCAAGCTGACGCTGGAATTTTTGGAAGCGAACGGATTTTGAGAGATGCCCAAAAGGAGAACACCATGGAATTTCAATACAACACCATTGAAGAGGCTCTGGACGCCCTGCGAGCGGGCAAACTGATCCTCTGCACAGACGACCCCCACCGGGAGAACGAGGGGGACCTGATCTGCGCCGCCCGGTTCGCCACCACGGAAAACGTGAACTATATGGCAACCCACGCCAGGGGTCTGATCTGCACCCCCATGTCTGCGGAAATTGCCCATCGGCTGAACCTGCCCCAGATGGTCTCGGAGAACACGGATAACCACTGCACCGCGTTCACCGTTTCCATCGACCATGTGGACACCGCCACCGGCATCTCCGCAGAGGAGCGGGGCTACACCTGCCGGGCCTGCGCAGACCCCGGCACAAAGCCCACAGACCTGCGCCGCCCGGGGCACGTTTTCCCGCTGGTGGCCCGAAAGGGCGGGGTGTTGGTCCGCAGCGGCCACACCGAGGCCACGGTGGATCTCTGCCGCCTGGCCGGGCTGGAGGAGTGCGGCCTTTGCTGTGAGGTCATGGGGGAGGACGGCGCCATGATGCGCACGCCCGAGCTGCAAAGGATGGCCCGGGAGCAGGGGCTGGTGTTTATCACCATCAAGGCCCTGCAGGACTACCTCCGCCGCCACGAAAACCACATGATCCGGGAGGCCAGCGCCAAACTGCCCACCCGCCACGGGGATTTTCAGATTTACGGCTATGTGAACGATGTCACGGGCGAGCACCATGTGGCCCTGGTCTGCGGCGAGCTCGGCGATGGGGAAAACCTGCTCTGCCGGGTACATTCCGAGTGTCTGACCGGCGATGTGTTCGGCTCCGCCCGCTGCGACTGCGGCGCCCAACTGCAAACCGCTATGGAGCTGATTCAGCGGGAGGGCCGGGGCATCATCCTCTATATGCGGCAGGAGGGCCGGGGCATCGGGCTGATCAACAAGCTGAAAGCCTACGAGCTGCAGGAGCAGGGCCGGGACACGGTGGAGGCCAATGTGGAGCTGGGCTTCGCCCCTGATCTGCGGGAATACTGGTCCGGCGCCCAGATTTTAAAGGATCTGGGGGTCAAGTCCATCCGCCTGCTGACCAACAACCCCAGCAAAATCTACGGGCTGGAGGGATTTGATTTCCGCATCACGGAACGGGTGCCCATTGAGATCGCCCCGGGCATCTATGACGCCCGATACCTGAAAACCAAGCAGGAGAAGATGGGCCATGTGTTCAAGACAATTCAATTATAACTGTTTCAGGAGGATCATACCATGAGCATCAATTTGTATGAGGGGAAAGTCGTTGCCCCTGCCGGGATGAAAGTGGGCATTATCGCCTCCCGTTTCAACAGCTTCATCGTGCAGAAGCTGCTGGACGGCGCGGTGGACGGCCTGGTTCGCCACGGGGTCGAGGAGGAAAACATC
>CAYSNK010000234.1:0-1879 GCA_964432375.1 uncultured Oscillospiraceae bacterium
GCCGCACGACAGCTGCACTGCACCTCCTTGGCCCCCAGCTCCTCAAAGCAGCAGCGCAGCAGCTCCCGCAGGGCCTGAGTCCCATACCCCCTGCCCACATACTCCGGCCCCAGGGCCAGGCCGGTGTCGTCGTACACATCCGGGGCGATTTCAAGAAAGCCCCCGAAGCCGATGGGCTGGCCGCTGGCCTTTTCCACGATCAAAAAGGCCAGGTGCTCCCGCTGCCAGGCTATGGTTTTCTCCATGCGAAGGGCGGCCTTCTCCGGACTTTCCGAGGGCTCCCAAAGCATATAGCGGGCGGTCTCCCCGCGGCTCCACACATTGCAGTAAAGGGCCTCCGTGTCGGCGGGGATCGCTTTCCGGAGGATCAGATCCTTCGTCTCAAGCCGCGCCGGGTATGGATTCATCTGAATTTCCCCTTTCAGGCGGAAAATAAAAAAAGCCTGCGGAAAACGCCGCAGGCCATGGAGCAGGGTACGGGAGTCGAACCCGCCTCAGAAGCTTGGGAAGCTCCTGTACTACCGATGTACTAACCCTGCACATCGTCTGCATTATAGCACAGGCATTTTCAAATTTCAAGCCCTTTTCTGCCCGGCATCCGCATTTTGCGGGAATTTATTTTTCCCGGCCGGGGGACGGAGGCGGTGCCCGGGGGCGCGGGCAGGAATCTCACACTTGACAGAAATGCCGTAAGATGTTAGAATTTATTGTAATGCGGAGCCGCCGCAATAAATTGAGGAAAACTAACTAATTCATTCCCGGGAAAGTGCGGATTATATTTGGCAAAATCGCCAATATACGGCGCGGGATTGTGGCGCCGCGCACAAGAATCCCGCCGGGAATTGCAGTATAATAAGAACATACAGTGGGACGACCCCCAGCGGCGTTTCTCTCCCCTGCGCCCTTGCTTTCGGATAAATCCTCGGGAAGAGGTTTATTAAAAAATTACTAATTTGATTTAGGAGGAATTTATTATGGCACCTATGGCTGATTACGCCAAGCTCCCCGAACTTGAAGAGTATGGCGAATGGTTTAAGGACTTTGCCGATCTGTATCGTCAGGACGGCATCCTGCAGGTCACCTGGAAGACCAAGGATCTGCCCATGCACCATTCCGGTATGTCCCATCGCGCCATTGGCCAGCTGGTTCGTATGCTGTCCATGGACTGGAAGAACGAGATCATCATCTTCACCCACCTGGGCGACAACTGGATGATCGAGTCCGACCCCGAGGGTTGGGAAACCTATTCCGAGCTGCCCACTCAGCGCTTCCAGCATCAGTATTTTGATGACACCAACCTGATCAAGAACATGGTGTTCGATCTGGACGTTCCCACCATCGGCGCCGTTCCCGGCGTGGGCTTCCATTGGGATACCGCTTTCATGAGCGACGTCACCCTGGTTTCGGAAGACTCCGTCATCGAGGTTCCTCATGCGCAGGGCGGCCTGGTTCCCGGCGATGCCATGGGCCTGATGTTCCAGCATTATCTGGGCACCAAGCGCGGCAACTACTACATGATGACCACCCGTCAGGTCACCGCTCAGCAGATGCTGGATTGGGGCCTGGTTTCCGAGGTCTGCCCCAAGGGTCATGTGGTGGAGCGCGCATGGGAAATCGCTTATATGTGGAAGAAGATGTCCTACGAGAACCGCTGCATCATGTCCAACCTGGCAAAGCGTCCTCTGAAGAACCTGCTGATGGACAGCCTGAAGCTGCACACCGTTTCCGAGCAGTATGCCTCCCTGCTCCGCGTCGCCGCCGGCGACCTGGGCGACGAGAACTCCGCCCAGCAGGATGAGAAGTACATCTCCCGCGTCAACGACTGGCGTTATGCCACCACCGATATGCAGAAGCCTCAGACCGCTGAGTCCTGGGTCGG
>CAYSNK010000235.1:0-1837 GCA_964432375.1 uncultured Oscillospiraceae bacterium
CATCCCAACCGCATCCTTTGGTATAATTGAACCACCGATTCCATGTTCTGTCAAGTTTTTTTATGCGATTTTTTTACGTTAGAGAACTTTTTCCTGCTGCCGCAGGGAAAGAATCCTGCATTTGCCGCAACACTTTTCAACGCTCATTCGTTATCTGGTCAGAAAGGAGGAACGCGGATGTGGGAAGAACTGTACAAGCGCCATTATCCGGAGCTGCTGCGCTTCGCCATGGGAGCCTGCCGCAATCAGGAGTGGGCCGAGGATCTTGCTCAGGAGACGTTCCTGAGAGCTTTGCAGCATGGGGACATCCTGGAGGATCTGGGGCCCAGCCAGCGCCGGGCCTGGCTGTTCCGCACGCTGAAAAATCTCCTGTGCGACCAGTACCGCCGGTCGGCCCTGGAGTCAGCCTATTGGGAGGCACTCCGGGAGGAGGGCGCCGCTCCGGAGGAGGGGTACGGACAGGCGGAAAACGGGCTGCTGCTGGCGGCGCTCAGCGAACAGGATCGGGTGCTGTTCCGGATGCGGTATCTGGAGGGCTACAACGCGAAAGAGCTGTCCCAGATCTTTCACATTCCCGCCGGCACCATCCGGGCCAGGCTATCCCGGAGCAGGGCCATTTTAAAAAAGGATCTGCGAGAAGGATGAAAGGCAAAATCTCTTTCAATCAGAGTGAAACAATTTGATCGGAGGTATGAATCATGGAAAAGAAAACAATCATTAAGGCAGCCATCTGTGACGCCCGGAACGTATCTGAGGAGGTCCTGGCCGCCTATGGATCGCTGTCTATCAAAACCGCTCTTCTGCTTTCCAACAGCGCTTCCCAGGCGCTCCTGGCCCAACATTCCGTGGATGTGAAATGCGCCAGAGTGCTGAATCTGGAGGGAGATGTGCAGATCAGCACGGTGAACGGCTTCGCCCACATCAGAAGCACCGATGCGCCGGCAGGTAAACGGTATCTCATCGTCAACGGCACTCTGGAGATCGGGCCGGGCACACAGCAGGTGCTTGAGAGTTATGCGGGCATTATTGTGAACGGCTCTGTCACCTATCCGGAAAGTCTCAACGGGGCTTTGGGTATGCTGACGGTGGACGGATTCACCATCTGCTATCCCGATGGGGCGGTGCTGCTCAAGGGCGAGACGGTGGTTGACCGGCTCTTTGCTCTCCGGGCCAAGCCCGCGCTATATTGGGCGGCAAGGCGGCTGATTATGGTGGATCCCCGGCTAGATCCGGCGGCGCTGGAGGCCAAGGGCGCCCGGTTTGCCAGTAAGGAGGCGATCCTGGCGGAATCCAAGGCGGAGGGCCTGATCAACCTCCTGGACGAAAGGACGGAGATCATCCTTGTCCCGGACGGAACCTCCGTCATCCGGGACGATGTAACTCTGGACGCAGGGACGGTGAAAAAGTATGGCCGGAAGCTGTATATCCTCGGTGACCTGACCGTGGATCAGGGCAGCGCCCAGGCCCTGGAGGAACTGGAATATCTGCACGTCCGGGGCGATGTCCTGGCGGAAGAGGGGCAAAGGGACCGGCTGGTGGAAATCGCCCAGGAGATCGAGGGAGATGTTCAGGTGTTCCGGGCGCGGGGGAAAACCCTGCGGGATCTGCCCTACGTCCGTGTGTCCAGGCGGATGCTGGAGCGGGAACCGGAGGGCGTCGGCATCCTAAACTGCGCCCTTGTGAATCTGGACGCGGATGTGGACGAGGAACTGATTTTGGAGCGGCTGTCCGTCTGCGAATGCGCGCTGGTGCAGTGTACCCCGGAGCAGGCGGCCCCGGTGGCCGCCGTCAGCCGGTCCGTGGCAGAGATTGGCCGGGCGGAGGACGTAAAATCCAG
>CAYSNK010000236.1:0-1837 GCA_964432375.1 uncultured Oscillospiraceae bacterium
GGATCATGCCGCCCCGGGGACCCCGCAGGGTCTTGTGGGTGGTGGTGGTGACCACATCGGCATAGGGCACCGGGGAGGGGTGCAGCCCGGCGGCAACCAGGCCCGCAATGTGGGCCATATCCACCATCAGATAAGCGCCCACCTCATGGGCGATCTCCCCCATGGTCTTGAAGTCGATGATGCGGGGATAGGCGGAAGCACCGGCGATGATCATCCTGGGCCTGCACTCCCGGGCAATCTGGCGAACCCGGTCGTAGTCGATGGTCTGTGTCTCAGCGTCCACCCCGTAAAACACCATGTGATAGTGCTTGCCGGAGAAGTTCACAGGGGAGCCGTGGGTCAGATGGCCGCCCTGATCCAGGTTCATGCCCATCACGGTGTCTCCCAGGCTGCACAGGGCCTGATACACGGCGTAGTTCGCCTGGGCGCCGGAGTGGGGCTGCACATTGGCAAACCCGGCGCCAAATAGCTTCTTCGCCCGCTCTATGGCCAGATTCTCCACCTCGTCCACACAGTAGCAGCCGCCATAGTAACGCTTTCCGGGATAGCCCTCGGCATACTTGTTGGTCAGGACAGAACCTGCGGCGGCCAGCACCGTTTCGCTGACCACGTTTTCGGAAGCGATCAGCTCGATGTTGCGGCGCTGGCGCTCAAATTCCTTGACCACTGCCCGGCCCACCTCGGGGTCCCGCTGGCAGATATAATCCATCATAGTCTGAATCATGGTTGATAACCTCCGGGAAAAACATTTTTGAAATATGCCCTTATTATACCAGAATCTTTTGGTTTGGCAACCGCATTTTTGCAAGATTTTACTTTGTGTCCGTCATTTTATTTTAGCCATAGCGCCATATCCATTTCATTTTATAAAAATATACCGGCGCTCAATATGATGTTTCGCCTGCCCGGGCTATCGGGTATAGTCCATAGCGGAAAGGATCTCCGAAAGCGAATATCGGTGGTCTTTCCCCCCAGTAAGGGGACAAGCCACCGGCTTCTTTTGCATTTTCCGCCCCGATATGATATAATATGCCAAACATTGAAATCAGGGGTGCCGGTTATGAAAACACGAGAAGAAGTCTGGTCAATTATCAACGCGCTGAAGCGCCTGTATCCTGACGCCCTGTGCTCCCTGCGATATGAGAAGGATTATGAGCTGCTCTTCGCTGTGCGGCTCTCCGCCCAGTGTACCGATGCCCGGGTGAACCTGGTCACCCCCGCCCTGTTCCGGCGCTTTCCCACTCTGGAGGCTTTTGCGGAGGCGGACCCCGCCGAGGTTGCCCAATACATTCACTCCTGCGGCTTCTACAACGGCAAGTCCAGAGATCTGGTGAACTGCGCAAAGCTGCTGCTGGAACGGTTTGACGGAAAGGTGCCCCGTTCCATGGAGGATCTGACCAGTCTGCCCGGCATTGGCCGCAAGACAGCCAACCTGATCCGGGGCGATATTTTTCACGAGCCCGGCTCCGTGGTGGCAGACACGCACTGCATCCGGATTGCCGGACGCCTGGGCCTCTCCGACGGCACCAAGGACCCCGGCAAGGTGGAGGCCCAGCTTCGGGCCGCCCTCCCCCCGGAGGAGTCCAACAATTTCTGCCACCGGATGGTGCTCTTTGGCCGGGATATTTGCGCGGCCCGGAAGCCCAGGTGCGAGAGCTGCCCTCTGACCGCATGGTGCAGCCAATTTCAGCGGGAGCAGTCACAATGATTCCTCCGGAAGTTCGTTGAACGGGGCGCGGCTCTTGCAGACGAACTTTTCAAAAGCGTTTCTTTCTACAGTCTGCGGGGCGCGGCTTACGCCGCGCCCCGGCGTTTAGCGCTCATTACAGCCCCCGGC
>CAYSNK010000237.1:0-1783 GCA_964432375.1 uncultured Oscillospiraceae bacterium
GCCTTTAAGATTCCCGCAACCGTTTTGGAGTCCCGAATCTCTCCGGAGAGGATCATTTCCTCCGCCTCCGCAAAGGAAACGCGGAGGATCTCCAGAAACTCGTCCGGGTCCGGGTGCGCTTCCCCAAAGGTCAGATCCACAGCCAAATACAGGCGCAGCTCCTCCGTAAAAATGCCGGGGGAGGCCAGCAGGGAGCCCAAGGGGATCAGGGTCCCCGTGGCGCCGATTTCCTCCCGGAGCTCCCGGGCCGCGCCGAAGGCAGAGTCCTCCCCCGGCTCGTTCTTGCCCGCCGGGATCTCGGTGAGAACCGTCTGAAAGGCGTAACGATACTGCCGCACCAGGATGATTTTGCCATCGGCGTCGATGGGCACAATGCCCACCCCGCCGGGGTGGTGGACGACCTCCCGCCTGACCCGGCGGCCGGAGGGGGAAAGCGCCTCGTCCACATCCACATTCACGATAATGCCGGTATACTTGCGCTGGCCGGAAAGGCGTTTTTCAGTCATATCCATAGGGCCGCCTCCATCAGAACGAGATGTCTGTGACGGCAGGCGCCTTGCAGGGCTCCATGGACTGGATATACAGCATGGGGCCGTTGCCCTCATACAGGTCAACGTGCTCCTCCCGCACCTGGGCGGTTACAATCACCCAGTCCCTGGATTTGAACCTGGCGCTCTCCGCCCCCTTGCAGATCAGGCCCAGGAAAGCCCGGTCATTCTCACAGCAGACCATGGCAAAGCGGCCCACCACGCAGCTTTCCGGGGGGAATTGGGGGGACTGGGCCACAATGCCCCGATAGCGAACCACCTTGCCCTCGTAACGGTCAGGGTGATCCATCACATCGGTATACCAGTAGCCGTAATCCCGGTCCTCCAGCTCCAGGACAGGCTTTGTCATATCAAAGGGCGGCTCACCGGAGTCATATTCGGTGGTGTCGCCGTTTTCATATTCCAGATAGATTTCCGCCCGGCGGTTGAGCATCTTGATGTTGCGCTTGCGCAGCAGCTTGGCGTTCTCGTCATTTACCCGGTTGAAGATGATGAGGTCTGCGTTCATCAGCTTTTCGCTCATCAGCTGGGCCATATTCGCCGCGTACACCTGGAAGGTGCTGGCGTCAACCAGGGCCACGATCTGGTAGAGAATCCAGTTCCGGGGCAGCAGTTCCCGATCCAGATCCTGCATCAGCCACATCCCGTTGTACTCGATGACAACCTGGTCGGGGCGGTACTCCCGCTCCAGCCTCTTGAAGAACCGGGGATTCAGTTCCTCGTAGCTTTCCACCGTCACCATGGAGACATGGTACTTGTCCAGCTCGGCCTCGTCGTATTCCTCCTCGCCCTCCTCGCAGACAATGAGCAGGGTCTTGTCACTGCCGGTAAAGCTGCCCTCGGTCAGCATGGGCATCAGGAAATTGGTCTTGCCGGAATCCAGGAAACCGGTAAACAAATAGACAGGAATTTCACTCATAGGGGTTCCGTCTCCTCTCCTCAGATTACAGGCTGAACAGCTCTTTCAGGGCGTCCTCCTTCAATTCAGAGCCAATGACGCACAGCCGGCCCGTATAGTCAGCGGCGCCGTCGCGAATATTGATCTCATTGGGGGTGAAGTCAAAGTGTATCCACTGTCCATCCGCCCCGGGCAAGATGCCCTTGGCCCGGAGGATGATGCCATAGCCGCCCAGATCCAGCTCGTCCAGAATCTCCTCCAGCTGCTCCTTGGTGTACTTCCTGTGAGTTTCAGCCCCCCAGGAGGTGAACACCTCATCGGCGTGATGGTGATGATG
>CAYSNK010000238.1:0-1765 GCA_964432375.1 uncultured Oscillospiraceae bacterium
GCGCCCGGCGGCCTCCATGAACCTCTGATTGCCTTCCTCACAGGTATCCGCACAGACCCCGGACAGAGACTTCCCCGGAGGTCACGGTTTCCCGTCTGCCGTCCGGATGGCGGACGATCAGGCCGAAGCCCCGGTCGATCCCCTCTGCTACGGCCCGCTCCTCACCGCCCCGCCGGAGCAGGCGAACCTCTCTCCCCAGGGTCAGGCAGTTCCGGCGGTAGCGCTCCCAATAGTCCCCGCCGTCCCCCAGCCAGGTCTGATACATCCGCTCCAGGGAATTGATCAGCGCTGCGGCCAACCGCCCCCGGGGAACCTCCTTCCCGGTTTCAATGGCCAGCGAGGTCGCGATATCCTGCAATTCCCTCGGGAAATCCTCCTTCCTCTGGCAGACGTTGATCCCAATGCCGGTGACAAGATATTGCAGATGGCCGGTTTCCCCCTCCACCGACATCTCCGTCAGAATCCCGGCCAGCTTTTTCCCGCCCAGGATAATGTCGTTTGTCCACTTGATCCCGGGCAGCACCCCGCAGGCCGCTTCGATCCCCTCGCAAATCGCCACCGCCACATAGGAGGTCAGGCTGCTCACCTCTGCCCCGGGGAGGATGTCCGGGCGGTAGAGCATCGTCAGGTAGATCCCGGCGTCCCGGGGAGACTGAAAGCTCCGCCCCAGGCGGCCCCGGCCCCCGGTCTGTTCATTGGCCACGATTGCGGTGCGGTCCGCTCCGCCCTCCAGGGCCAGCTTTTTCGCGTAGGTGTTGGTGGAGTCCACCTGCTCCAGGCATATCAAGTGCTCCCTGGCGTATTGACTGTCCAAATAGGGCAGGATCTCCCCCTCCGTCAGCAGGTTGGGCGAACCCGCAAGCTGATAGCCCCGGCCGGTCACGGAATGGATTTCATAGCCATCCCTGCGCAGGCTCTCGATATCCTTCCACACCGCCGCCCGGCAGATGCCCAGCTTTTCGCTGATGCGCTCGCCGCTGACATAAGTGCCCTCCGCCTCTTTCAGAAAAAGCAGCACCTTCTGCTTGCTCATAGAGCTTCCCTCCTTTTCTGTTGCTTCCATTATAGGGCGCAATTTTGAAATTGTAAACCCTTTTGCAATAAATGTTGACAGACAGCCGGATTTGCGGTATAGTATTGTAAACCAAGCATTGAGGCTTTGTTTACAACTGTCCCAGAGGTGTTTCAGTATGAAAAACAGGATTCCCGCAAAGCAGCTGAGTCTGGCCGCCCTGTTCGCGGCCCTGACCGCAGTGGGCGCCTTTATCAAGATCCCCACCCCCTGGTCGTCCTTTACCCTTCAGGTGTTCTTTGTCTTTATGTCCGGCGTCCTGCTGGGGCCGAAATACGGCCTGCTGTCCCAGGTGGTCTATGTGGGCCTGGGGCTGGCGGGCCTGCCCATTTTCACCCAGGGCGGCGGATTCGGCTACATCTTCGTGCCCTCCTTCGGTTTTCTTCTGAGCTACATCCCCGCCGCCTGGGTGATTGGGATGCTGGCCGGAAAGACTCCCTCTTTCCTCCGGGTGGTTCTCGCCTGTGTTGCCGGCCTCGCGGTGATCTATCTCATCGGTATGCCCTACATGGCCCTGATCCTCAACGTCTACCTGGGCAAGGGGATGTCGGTTTCCGCCATTCTCTGGGCCGGGATGATCCCCTTCCTCCCCTACGATGGGCTGAAAATCGCCGTCACCGCTGTCCTGGCCAAGCCGCTGGTGCCCGCCCTGAAAAGGATCAGCGCGGGCTCCCGCTGATCCTTGCGCCGGTT
>CAYSNK010000239.1:0-1738 GCA_964432375.1 uncultured Oscillospiraceae bacterium
GAGCTGGATCTCTACGGCACCATCGACGCCTGCGTCTGCTGCCTGGATTCGGTGAACTATGTCACGGAACCGGCGGCCTTGAGAGAGGCGTTCCGGCGGGTGCAGTGCTTCCTGATGCCCGGCGGCCTGATGCTCTTTGATGTGCGCACCCCGGAATTGTTCCGCAGTCTGGACGGTCAGGTGTTTCTGGACGAGGGGGAGGGCGTGTTCTGCGTCTGGCGGGCGGTCTACGAGGAGAGGGAAAGGCTCTGCACCTACGGCATCGACCTGTTCCGGCGGGAGAAAAACGGCCTGTGGCGGCGGTCCTGCGAGGAGCACAACGAATACGCCTATACGCCGGAGGAGCTGACCGAGTTCCTGCGTCAGGCGGGCTTCGGGGAAGTGAAAATTTATGGTAACTATCAGCTGCGCCCTCCCGCAAAGGGGGAGGAGCGCATCGTGTTTGCCGCAAAGAAGGATGAAGCATGGCAGATGAAATCATACGAATCATAACTCAGGACGGCTGGGTCAGGGCCAGCGGGATCACGGCAAAGGGCATGGTCAGCCGGGCCAGGGAAATCCACGACCTGAGCCCGACCGCAACCGCGGCGCTGGGACGGGCCCTGATGGCAGCCTCCATGATGGGGAACCAGATGAAAGGGGAACAGGACAGTTTATCCCTCCAGTTCAAGGGCGGCGGCCCTCTGGGGGCTGTGTGCGTGGTCTCCGATTTTCAGGGGAATGTCCGGGGCTATGTGGGCAATCCCCATGTGAGCAATTCCTACCTGCGCCCCGGAAAGCTGGATGTGGGCGCGGCGGTGGGAAAGGATGGCTACCTCACCGTGATCAGGGATCTGGGCTTGAAAGAGCCCTATGTGGGCTCGGTGCCCCTGTACTCCGGGGAGATTGCGGAGGATGTCACCGCCTATTTTGCCGCCAGTGAGCAGATTCCCACCGCCTGCGCCCTGGGCGTTCTGGTCAACCAAAGGGGCGAGGTGGCCCAGGCGGGGGGCTATTTGATCCAGCTGATGCCCGGCGCCCCGGAGGAGGTCATCTCCGCCGTGGAGGACGGCATCCGGAGAATCCCCTCCGTCACCGGGGCGCTGGAGGACGGCTTGACCGCTGTTGACCTGTTGGCCCAGGTGCTGGGCCCCCTGGGTCTGGAGGTTTTGGAGTCCCAGCCGGTGGAGTACCGCTGCAACTGCTCCCGGGAGCGGGTGGAGCGGGCGCTGCTCAGCATGGGCAGCGCGGAGCTCAGAAGTCTCATCGAGGAACAGGGCCAGGCGGAACTGCACTGTCAGTTCTGCGACAGGGTCTACCATTTTTCCAGGGAGGAGCTGGAGGGCCTCCTGACATAAGGCCCGGGGGGATTTGAAAAAGATTGAAAAAAGGTATTGACAAAAGCCCTGAATCTGGTATAATTTCATTTGTCGCTTGGCGGGGTGCCGCCTTGCGGCTGAAATTTGGGAGCATAGCTCAGCTGGGAGAGCGCATGCCTTACAAGCATGATGTCACAGGTTCGAGCCCTGTTGTTCCCACCATGTTTTCTGTGGCCCGGTAGTTCAGTTGGTTAGAACGCCAGCCTGTCACGCTGGAGGTCGACGGTTCGAGCCCGTTCCGGGTCGCCATAGAATTTCCGAGCGTTTCGCTCGGTTTCCCTAGGGAGCGCGGGTGCGTCTTCTGATTTGCCTCTGTAGCTCAGTTGGTAGAGCAGGGGACTGAAAATCCCCGTGTCGTTGGTTCGATTCCGACCGGAGGC
>CAYSNK010000240.1:0-1730 GCA_964432375.1 uncultured Oscillospiraceae bacterium
GTCAGCATAGAGGACTGGAACCAGCCGCGATACTGGTCGCCGCCCTCCAGATACAGGTCGGCGGGATAGCGCAGTTCGGGGCGCTGCTCCAAAACGGCGGCCCAGGTGGAGCCGGAGTCGAACCAGACGTCCATGATATCCTGCTCCTTGCGGAAGTCCCTGCCGCCGCACTTGGGGCATACGGCGCCCTCGGGCAGCAGCTCGGAAACCTCTTTGGACCACCAGGCGTTGGAGCCCTCCTGCCGGAAAATTTGGGAAATCTTCTCAATGGTGGCCTCGTTGACCAGAGGCTCATCGCAATTCCGGCAGAAGAAGATGGGGATGGGCACACCCCAGGTGCGCTGGCGGGAGATGCACCAGTCGGAGCGGTCCCGGATCATGGAGATCATGCGCTCCTTGCCCCACTCCGGCTTCCACTGGATCTCGTCGCAGGCCCGGATCGCGTCCTCCTTGATGGCGTCCACAGAGGCGAACCACTGGGAGGTGGCCCGGAAGATAATGGGCTTCTTGCAGCGCCAGCAGTGGGGATAGCTGTGGACAATTTTTCTGGAGGACAGCAGCGCGCCGGAGGTCACCAGATCTGCGTAGATCGCATCGTGGGCGTCCCGCAGGACGTGCAGCCCCTGATACTTCCCGGCGTACTCGTTCAGATAGCCTCTGGAGTCCACGCTGACCTCCATGTTCATGGAGGTGTCGAACAGGTCGGGATAGCGCTGGCAGACGGCAAAGTCGTCTGCGCCGAAGGAGGGGGCGGTGTGGACGCAGCCGGAGCCGGCGTCCAGGGTGACGTGGTCGCCCAGAATGACATGGGAGTCCCGATCCATAAAGGGGTGGTAGGCGGTCATATATTCAAACTCCGCGCCGGGCAGGGTGACGATTGTCTCGTAATCGGTGATGTTGGCCTCCCCCATGACGGAGTCCACCAGTTCCGTGGCCATAATCAGCACCTCGCCGGTGGGAATCTTCACCAGGGAGTATTCCAACTGCCCGTTCAGGCAGATGCCCATGTTGCCGGGGAGGGTCCAGGTGGTGGTGGTCCAGATTACGAAGTAGGTGTTGTTCAGATCCGCATACCGGGCCAGCTTGCCCCTGTCATCGTGTACCTTAAACTTGACAAAGATGGTGACAACGGGGTCCTCCGCGTACTCCACCTCCGCCTCGGCCAGGGCAGTTTCGTCAGTGGGGCACCAGTACACCGGCTTCAGCCCCTTGTAGATATAGCCCTTTTTGGCCATGGCGCCAAACACCTTGACCTGCTCCGCCTCAAACTCGGGCTTCAGGGTGACGTATGGATGCTCCCAATCGCCGATGCCGCCCAGCCGCTTGAACTCATCCCGCTGGCGGTTCAGATACTTCAGGGCAAATTCCCGGCACTTGTCCCGGAACTCCGGCACAGGCATGGCGCTGCGCTTGACCCCCTTTTTCTGGATGGCGGTTTCAATGGGCATCCCGTGGGTATCCCAGCCGGGGACATAAGGGGCCCGGAATCCGGTCATGTTCTTATAGCGGACGATAAAATCCTTTAGGATCTTATTCAGGGCTGTGCCGATGTGGATATCCCCGTTTGCGTAGGGAGGGCCGTCGTGGAGGACGAACAGGGGCTTGCCCTCGTTCTTCTTCATCAGCTTATGGTAGAGATCTGCCGCCTCGAGTTCCTTCAGCATCGCGGGCTCCCGCTGGGGCAGGTTGCCCCGCATGGGGAAGTCCGTTTTCGGCAGATGGATGGTTGC
>CAYSNK010000241.1:0-1701 GCA_964432375.1 uncultured Oscillospiraceae bacterium
GCCGATCAGCCCGCCCACCAGCACGTCGCTGGGATAATGAACCCCCACATACAGCCGGGACAGCGCCATCAGGATGGCCATCACCAGCAGCACAACCTTCATCCATCGCTTTTGCAGCGTCCTCCAAAATACGTTTGCCGCCGCCAGGGAGGAGCAGGAATGTCCGGAGGGAAAGGACCAGGAACCCGGTTCCGCAATCAACGAAGTCAGCCCCTCAACGGTCACAAAGGGCCGCGGACGGCAGACCAGATTCTTGAGCAGGAGGTCGTTGAACAGATAGCAGACCCCCATAGCCGCCAGCGCGGTGATCCCCGCCCGGCGGGTTTTTGGCGCGCAGAGCATCGCCAGGCACAGGATGATCCATAAGATCCCGGCCTCCCCCAGGTTCGACCAGAGGGATACCGCGCCATCCAGCGGCCCCCGGAGGGAGTTTTGTATCCACAGCAGGATGGCCGCGTCAATATTCTGGATCTGGTTCAGCACGGCCTCCCGCCTTTCTCGCTCTCTCCCAGCAGGCGGCAGATGATCTCCTCATTCAGGCTCAAGGCCCGCTTCATTTCCTCCACATTCTTCGCAATGCGGAGCTGCATCCCGGAATAATCCCCCATCACGGCGTCAAACATGGCCTGGAACCTCTCTAAAGTAAAATTCTGAACGCTCAGCGAGGAATCCATCCCCACCTGATTCAGGAAAGAGTCGATCTTGGGGTCATAGGAAATCCCGATCATGGGAACGTTCATCACTGCGGAATAAATCAGCGCGTGGAGGCGGACGCCCACCATCACGTCAAGGTTTCCCACGATGGACAGCATATCCTCGGACAAATACCGGTTTTCCACCAGGCCAACGGTGTCCTTCAGATCCCGCTTGACCCTGCGGGCCACGGCAATATCCTGCTGATAATGGAACGGCAGGAGCACCACATCCGCGTTCCGCTCCTCCTGGAGCCAGCGGATGGCCTTCTCCGTCTCGGCGGTAAAGGCATCCTCCCCCGCCCCCTGCCGGAGGGACCAGCCCACCAGCAGCTTTCCGCTGTGCCGGGGGCAATCCTCATTCTTCAGAATGGAGGCGCCGGGGGACAGATCCGGCCGCCGGGCGCGGATCACGGGGTCGGAGGTCACATGGATGTCCCGGGGATTCACCCCGATCTCTGTCAGCAGTTCCTTTGATTTGCTGTCCCGCACCACGATACTGTCAACCTTTTTCAGGCAATTTGCCGTGCGAATCCGATTGCGCTCCCGGTGAATGGGGCCGATGCCCTGACTGTAAATGAACACCTTTTTGCGGAAAAGCTGGGCCAGCCGGATGATCGTCAGGTAGTAGGCCAGGCTGCGCTGGCTGGTGGCATCCTGGAGCAGGCTCCCGCCCCCTGACAGCAGCAGGTCGCACCGGCTGACCTCCCAGAAGATCGCCGCAGGGCTCATGCGGTTCACCGCCCGCACCTGATAGCGCCGGATGGTGTCCTCCGGGTCGTGAGAAAGGACGGTGATTTCAACCTCTTTCAGGCGCGCCCGCAGATTGTCGATGATCACGCGAAGGATCGCTTCGTCGCCGCTGTTGTTGAACCCGTAATAGCCGGAAATCAAAATCCGCTTCATGCGCCGCCCTCCTTTCTGCGAAACCCCTTTTTCGGGCGCCTATATCTGAAAATTTACATCCTATTGTACACTTTCTCCGCCCCTTTTGCAACCTTTACTTTTC
>CAYSNK010000242.1:0-1652 GCA_964432375.1 uncultured Oscillospiraceae bacterium
TTAAGCCTGCTGCCTCAGCAGTTCCGCCAGCTTTGCGATGGCCCGCCCCCGATGGGAGATGGCGTTCTTCTCCTCCTCGGAGAGCTGGGCAAAGGTCTTTCCCTTTTCGGGAAGATAGAAAATGGGGTCATAGCCGAAGCCGTTTTCCCCTTGGGGGGCAAAGGCCACCCGGCCCTCGCAGACGCCCCGGGCCACCAGCTTCCGCCCGTCCGGGAAGCAGCAGGTAATCACCGAGACAAACCGGCAGGCCCGGTTTTCCTCCCCCTCCATGTTTTTCAGCAGCAGGGCGGTTCGCCCCCTGTCGTCCAGTTCGGGGGAGCCATACCGGGCGGAGTACACCCCCGGCGCCCCGCCCAGGGCGTCCACCACCAGGCCGGAGTCGTCCGCAATGGCGATCATCCCGCTGACCCGGCAGGCGGCCCGGGCTTTCAGCCAGGAATTTTCCTCAAAGGTGGTTCCGCTCTCCTCCACGTCCAGATCATATCCGGCCTCCCGCTGGGAGATCACCTCCATGCCCAGGCCGGAAAGGATCTCGTTCAGTTCCCTCAGCTTGCCCGGGTTGTTGCTTGCCAATACCGCTTTCATGATCCGTCCCTCACAGCTCGCCCAGGATAGCCTTCTGCTTTGCGTTCAGCTCCCGGATGCCCTTGGCGCAGAGGCGAACCAGCTCCTGCTGCTCCCCCAGGGAAAAGGGCCGGCCCTCTCCGGTGCCCTGGATCTCAATGAGCTGGCCCTCCGCAGTCATCACGCAGTTCAGATCCACCATGGCGCCGGAATCCTCGTAATACTGCAAATCCAGCAGAGGCACATCCTCCACCACCCCGGCGGAGACGGCGGCCACAAAGGTCCTGACAGGCAGCTCCTTCAGCTTGCCCTCTCGCTGCATCCTCCGGAAGGCCAGCACCATGGCCACAAAGCCGCCGGTGATCGAGGCGGTGCGGGTGCCGCCGTCCCCCTGAAGCACGTCGCAGTCCACGGTGATATTCCAGGGCCCCAGCTTTTTCATGTCCACGGCGGAGCGCAGGGAGCGGCCAATCAGCCGCTGGATCTCCGCAGAACGGCCATTCAGCTTCAGCTTGGAAATATCCCGTCTGCTGCGCTCCCGGTTGGCCCGGGGCAGCATATTGTATTCGGCGGTGACCCAGCCCTCTCCCTCCGGCACATGGAGAGGAACCTTGGGGGACACGGAGGCCGTGATATAGACCTCCGTATTACCGCACCGGATCAGGCAGGAGCCCTCCGCAAACCGGTTGACATGGGGGATGATCTCCACCGGGCGCAGCTCGTCCGGCGCCCGGCCGTCCAGTCTTTTGTATTCCATCTGTATTCCCTCCCTTAAGGAACCTCTGAACAGATACGTCGCCTTCGATTCCTTAGGAACCTCTGATTAAATCGTCTGCGGCCGGGCGGCGGCTCTTTTCCGCCGGAAATGCGTTGCTCAAACTTGAAATACACAAAGTATTCCTGCGTTTTCGCGCCTTTTTCTGACGAAAAATCCCTCGCCGCCAGCTCTTGCCGATTTAATCAGAGGTTCCCTTAAATCAGCGCTTCCACATACTGCTCCGGGTTGAAGGCCAGCAGATCATCCATGCCCTCTCCCACCCCCACATACTTCACGGGGATTTGCAGCTCGTTGGCGATGGCCACCACAA
>CAYSNK010000243.1:0-1581 GCA_964432375.1 uncultured Oscillospiraceae bacterium
TTTCCTTTCGAGCTGTTACTCCTTTTGCATGAGCTGAATGCACTTGCGGCACACGTTCTTGCCCTTGAACTGCACAATGTCCTCTGCATTGTCACAGAAAATGCAGGCAGGCGCATATTTTTTCAGGATGATCATGGGGCCCTCTACATAGATTTCCAGAGGGTCTTTCTGATCTATACCCATTGTGCGGCGGAGTTCGATGGGAATAACAACGCGGCCCAGTTCATCGACCCGCCGGGTGATTCCAGTTGATTTCATAATTATTACCTTCTTCTCTGAGGGGGGTTATTGGGGGGAAAACCAAAACCTCCACGAATGATGCACCTCTATTATACCATGCTGCCAGTATATGTCAATTACTTCTTGGCGGTTTTTGAAAAATTTTCTGAAAATTATTTAAGCATAGTTTCGGGAGGCGTTCATATCCTTGGATAAGACGGGACAGGCGGGAGAGGGGGAGCGGCAGGATGATTATGACGGTGATTGTGGCTCTGATGCTGGGGCTTTCGCTGGGGTTCGGGGCGGCCACAGGAAATCTGGCGGGGCTGTCCGGCGCGGTGACGGAGGGGGCATCGGCGGCGGTGACGCTGGCCCTTTCGTTGGCGGGAATCCTCTGCCTCTGGTCCGGGGTGCTGGAGGTGCTTCGGCGGGCGGGGGCAATCGACCGGCTGGCAAAGCTGCTGGGGCCGGCTTTGCGCTTCCTCTATCCGGAATACTGCGAAAACCGGCAGGTGATGGGAGAGATTGCCGCCAATGTCTCCGCCAATCTCCTGGGGCTGGGCAGCGCCGCCACGCCTGCGGGAATCCGAGCCGCCAGGGGGATGGATCGGGGGGATGGGGTTGCCTCTGACGGAATGTGTACCCTGATCGTCTGCAATACGGCGTCCATCCAACTGATCCCGGCTACGGTGGCGGCGGTTCGGGCGGATGCGGGGGCAGCGGCGCCCTTTGATATTTTGCCGGCGGTGTGGCTTGCCTCCGCCATCTCGGTGTCGGTGGGGATCTGTGCCGCCAAGCTGCTGGCCGGGGTTTGGAGGAGGGCCGGCGGATGTCGCTGATTTCCGCTCTGCTGGTGCCGCTGGTGCTGGCGGCGGCGGCTTTCTGGGGCATGGCCCGGAGGGTAGATGTCTACGATGCGCTGACCGCCGGAGCCGCAGACGGACTGAAGGTGGTGCTGAAAATCTTTCCGGCCCTGCTGGTGATGATGGTGTGCATCTATCTGCTCCGGGCTTCCGGCGCCCTGGACGCGGCGGAGGGCCTGCTGGCCCCCGTCCTGGAAAAGGCGGGGATTCCGGCGGAGACCATGCCCATCCTCCTCCTCCGCCCGGTCAGCGGCAGCGGCGCCCTGGGGGTTGGCGCGGAGCTGATCCGGCGCTTTGGCCCGGACTCCGCCGTGGGCCGGACGGCAGCGGTGATGCTGGGCTCTACGGAGACCACCTTTTACACCATCGCGGTGTATTTCGGCGGCCTGGGCATCCGGCGCACCCGCTACGCGGTTCCGGCAGCTATCTGCGCGGATCTGGCGGGATTTCTGGCGGCGGCCTGGGCGGTGAGATGGTTCTTTCCCGAAAGCAGTTAAAG
>CAYSNK010000244.1:0-1576 GCA_964432375.1 uncultured Oscillospiraceae bacterium
CGTGATCGTCCTGGGCGCCACCAACCGTCCCGAGGTTCTGGACAAGGCTCTGCTGCGCCCCGGCCGGTTTGACCGCCGCATCACGGTGGACCGCCCCAACCTGGCCGGCCGGCTGGCCACGCTGAAGGTCCACACCCGCAACATCCACCTGGCCGAGGACGTTGACCTGAACAAGATTGCCCAGGCCACCGCCGGCTGCGTGGGCGCTGACCTGGCTAACCTGGTGAACGAGGCGGCCCTCCGGGCCGTCCGCAAGGGCAGGAACGCCGTCACCCAGGAGGATCTGCTGACCTCCTTTGAGCTGGTTATCGCCGGCGCCGAAAAGAAGGGCACCGTCCTCACCGAAAAAGAAAAGAACCTGATCGCTTACCATGAGGTGGGCCATGCCCTGGTTGCGGTGAAGCAAAAGGGCACCTCCCCCGTTTCAAAGATCACCATCGTTCCCCACACTCAGGGCGCCTTGGGCTACACCATGCAGACCCCGGAGGAGGAGAAATTCCTCATGGATAAGGAGGAACTGCTGGCTGAGATCCGCACCATGATGGGCGGCAGGGCCGCCGAATGGGTGGTGTACCAAACCATGACCACCGGCGCCTCCAACGACATCGAGCGGGCCACGGATGAGGCCCGGAAGATGGTCACCATGTACGGCATGAGCGACACCTTCGGCGTCATGGGCCTTGCCACCATCCAGAGCCGTTATCTGGACGGAAACGCCGGTCTGAACTGCGCGGAAGCCACCGCCGCCCGGATCGACGCTGAGGTGCAGTCCATTATGACCAAGTGCTATGAGGAGGCCATCCGGATTCTGGAGGACAACCGGGAGGATCTGGAAAACGTCGCCCAGTACCTGCTGAAAAAAGAAACCATCACCGGGCAGGAGATGATGGCCATTCTCAACGGCGAAGATCCCGAAACGGCGGACAACTATGGCACAAATCCCAACTCCGCCAGGCGTTCCAATTCCCTGCTCTCTGATCCCACCATCGAGAAGCCCGCCCGCCATGTCTCCATGGAAAGCGGCGCCCCCCTGCCCCCGGGCAGCGGGAAGGCAGCGGGCTCCGTCCCCGAGAACCCCTCCGGTGAGGCCCCCGAAAACCCCTCCGGCGAGGCCGGATAACAGTGGAACCCACAAATGCAAAACCGCCTGCCCGTTCCCGGGCAGGCGGTTTGGTTTTACGGTTTACTCGTCTATGGGTGCCGTGGTCACAACCGGCTTTCCGTATGCGTCCAGCAGCGGGGTCAGGCCCCCGGAATAGCCGTTCTTATGAAAGAGATAGTTGACGCCGGTCAGCTTATCCACCAGAATCTGTGTGGATTCTATCATCCCATCCTCATTGTATACAACAATAAATCGCTTATTCTTTTTTGCCATATTACCCCTCCTCCCAAAATAATTCATCCAATGTCTTTCCCAGGGCCTTGCATACGGCAATGCACAGGTTCAGTGTGGGGTTATAGTCCCCCTTTTCGATGGCGTTCAGCGTCTGGCGGGAAACGCCAACCTTCTCCGCCAGGTCTTTCTGGGTCATATCCAGGGCGGCCCGGGCCGCCTTCAGCTTCAAATTCTTCATTC
>CAYSNK010000245.1:0-1520 GCA_964432375.1 uncultured Oscillospiraceae bacterium
TCGAGGCTGATAGCGCTTACAAAGTGGCCGTTAAGGCTGTCGATCAGGCTGCTGCCCGTGGCCTGATTCACAAGAATAATGCCGCCCATAAGAAGAGCCAGCTGACCGTTAAGCTCAATGCCGTAGAAGGCTGATCGGTGGACGTAAGCGAGATCGATTCAGAGCTTCCGTAAAAAAATTCCAAGGACTTGCGCCTTGGAATTTTTATTTTTCCCCCGCACCTGCGGGGGCGCCGTTATTTTGCCTTTCGGCAGTTCTCGCTGATCTCCTCGAGGGCGTCCGCAGCCTCTATCTGGCAGCCGCGGCATTTGGCAATATCGCCCAGGGAGATCATCCCCACCAGCTTTCCCTGCTCCACCACAGGCAGGCGGCGGATTTGGCTCCCCGCCATGATATGGGCGGCCCGTTTCACAGGGTCCTGGGGGGAAACGCACTCCACCCGGGTGGTCATAATCTCCTTGACCTGCTGACCGGCGGGGTCCTTTTCCGAGGCGACGCATCGCACCACGATATCCCGGTCTGTGACAATTCCACGCACCATCTGTTCCCTGTCGCAGACGGGCAGGGAACCCAGGTTGTGCCGGGCCAGCAGCCGGGCTGCCAGGGCAGCGCTCTCCTCCGGGGTAATTGACACCACGTCCGCAGTCATCAATTCTCTTACTTCCAACGGCATAGCAGAAAACCTCCTTGTCATTCCGGCGCGGCAATAAACCGCCGCCGGTTCCGGATTAGTGTAACCGGAACCGGCGGCGGCTATTCTACTTCTATTCCTCATCCAACCGCAGGACCGCCATAAATGCCTCGGTGGGCAGTTGGACAGAGCCAAGGGAGCGCATCTTCTTCTTGCCCTCCTTCTGTTTCTCCAGCAGCTTCTTTTTGCGGGTGATGTCGCCGCCGTAGCACTTGGCCAAAACATCCTTCCGCAGGGCTTTGACCGTCTCCCGGGCGATGATCCTGCCCCCGATGGCGGCCTGGATGGGCACCTCGAAGAGCTGACGGGGGATATTTTCCTTCAGCTTTTCGCACATCCTGCGGGCCCGGCCATAGGCTTTATCCTTGTGGGCAATAAAGGAAAGGGCGTCCACCTGTTCGCCGTTGAGCAGCATATCCACCTTTACCAGATTGCTGGCCCGGTAGTCGGAAAACTCATAGTCCAGAGAGGCATAGCCCCGGGTCTTTGCTTTCAGGGCGTCGAAGAAATCGTAAATAATTTCATTCAGCGGCATATCGTAACGAAGCTCCACCAGGTTGGTGTCCAGATACTGCATATCCCGGTATTCCCCCCGGCGGTCCTGGCACATGGGCATGATGTTGCCCACATAGTCCGGCGGCGTGATGATGGATACGCTCACATAGGGTTCCTGGGCCTCCGCGATCAGGGTTGGGTCGGGATAATCATGGGGATTGTCCACCCGCAGGGTTTCGCCGTTGGGCTGGATGATATGATAGATGACGGAGGGCAGGGTGGTGACCAGATCCAGGTCAAATTCCCGCTCCAGCCGCTCCTGGATGATCTCCAT